>JAZNFB010000172.1:0-5817 GCA_045588895.1 Candidatus Flemingiibacterium sp. | reverse complement strand
CACCGACGCAATGAATCGTGCAAAGGACGGAGAAAAGTATAATTTCATCGATATGTATGACGGCATTGCGGATATGGTTGAGAGTGCGGATATTTCGCTTATCAATCAGGAGTCCCCGATTTGCGGTGAGGAGCTTACGATATCGGGATATCCGAATTTCAACTCGCCCGATGAGGTTGGTGACACTCTCATAGAGCTTGGCTTTGATATTGTCAACATTGCAAATAACCATATGCTTGATAAGCTTGAGAGGGGATATAAAAACACGCTTGAATATTGGAAAGAGCGTGAAAATGATATTCTCATGATTGGCGGTTACAATAGCCGTGAGGATTATGAAAATATACGCATTATTGAAAAAGAAGGCGTTTCGATTGCGCTTCTTTCTTATACATACAGCACTAACGGTCAGCAGCTTTCCGCCGGCAGTGAGCTTTTCATTCCTTATATAAGCGAATCTGAAATGGTACGTATGACCAAAAAGGCGGATGAGCTTGCAGATCTCGTGTTTGTTGTGATGCACTGGGGCGGTGAAAATGAAAACTCGTTCACGCCGTCGAGCAGTGAATATTCGCAGGCACAACTGCTTACGGATGCAGGTGCGGACGTTATAATCGGTATGCATCCTCACGTTATTCAGGGAATGGATTGGTATACCGCGCAGGATGGAAGCAGGACTCTTGTTGTCTATTCGCTCGGTAATCTTCTCTCAACTCAGCTTAACAACCGAAATCTCGTTGGCGGTATTGTAACATTCGATATTGTCAAGGATAAAAGCGGGGACATAGCTATCGAAAATCCTCTCTATAACCCGACTGTTACACATTATAACACCGACCGTCTCGGACTGCAGGTTTATCTTATGGAAAATTACACCGAGGAACTTGCCGCACTTCACGGAACACCGTATCATGCCCAAAGCTCGTCGCTCGGAGTCTGGACGCTCGACAAGATAAGAAGCTTTGCAAAAGATAATATCAAAGACGAATTTTTACCCGATTTCTTAAAATAAAAAGGTAGGCGATAGGCGTGCTTGACAGCATAATTTACAGTATAAACAATATAATGCCGATGTTTGTGATAGTTGTTTTCGGTGCGATACTCGGCAGAATAAAGTTTTTGAATGATGGCTTTCTTGCAGTTTGCGATAAGCTTGTTTTTAAGATAACCTTGCCGTGTATGCTGTTTGTTGAAATCGTAAGCGCACAGACTGTCGGCTTTAATCCTAAGCTGATTGCTTACTGTATTACGGCTGTGATTGTCTGCCTGCTGCTTGCTTGTCTGATAGTTCCGCTTTTTATTAAGGACAATGCCAAGCGCGGTGCGTTTATTCAGGGGGCATACCGTTCAAACGCTGCAATAATAGGATTGACGCTTGCCGAAAACCTGTTCCCCGAAACGGGTACTGCAACAATGTCTATGGTAATGCCGGTTGTTGTTGTGCTTTTTAACGGCTTTGCGGCTGTGATACTTTCAATCTATGCTCCCTCAAATGTACAGCTGAAACCGAGAGCGCTTATCAAGAGCATTGCGATGACTGTTATAACAAATCCGCTTATAATTTCCATAGCTCTTGCGCTTTTATGGAAGCTTACAGGTCTTTCGCTTCCCGTTGTTGCGGAGAAGAGTCTTAACTATTTTGCCGATATGTCAATGCCGCTTGCGCTTATCAGTCTCGGTGCGAGCTTTAAGCTTGATGCACTTAAGGGAAGATTCGGGCTTGCTGTTGTTTCAAGTGCGGCAAAAACCGTGCTTGTTCCTGCGGCGGCAGTGCTTTGTGCGATACCGTTTGGCTTTAGAGGCGTTGAGCTTGGAACGGTGTTCATTCTCTTTGGCGGCCCGACTGCTGTTTCAAGCTACATAATGGCAAAGCAGATGAAAAGTGACCATGAGCTTGCAGGACAGATACTTCTTATTTCAACATTAATGAGCGTTCTGACCTTGTTCGCTGGAACATTTATACTTAAACAAACGGGGCTTATATGAAACTGATCATTGCGGAAAAGCCGAGTCTTGCACGCTCAATTGTAACGGCACTCGGCGGTACACCGAGAGGAAACGGATTTTATACTGCCGGTGAATATTTGGTGACTTGGGCATTCGGTCACCTTTTTTCGCTTGCTGATATTGAATATTACACAGGCGGCGAGCCAAATTCGCGCTGGTCGCTCGAGGGATTACCCTGTTTTCCCGAAAAATTCTGTTATGAGCTTCGCAACTCATCAAAAAGGGACGACGGTACGGCAAGGCAGTTCGGCATTATTAAACAGCTCTGTCACCGCCCCGATGTTGATACGATAATCAACGCAGGAGACTCGGACAGAGAAGGCGAGATAATTGTGCGGATGTGCATAATGAAGGCGTTTGATCTTGAGGCATCACAGCCGTTTTTTGTTGAGGGCAAACGCTTTGCACGCCTTTGGTTACCTGATCAGACTGCTGAAACAATACAGGCTGCGGCATCGCTTCCGCCCGACGAGAGTGAATATGACCGCCTTGCCGACGAGGGCTTTGCACGCACGTATATTGATTGGCTTTACGGTATAAATCTGACACGCTTTGCAACCCTCAAATCGGGAACACTGCTTCGTGTCGGACGTGTTATAGTACCAATAGTCCGTGCCATTTGCGAGAGGGACAGGGCTATTCGTAATTTTACACCGGAGAAATATTATCAGCCACGTTCTGACGCAGAAACTGACGAAGCTGAGGTGGAGCTTTTATCGAAGCAGAAGTTTGATAAGAATAGCCTTGCCGAATGTGAGAAAAAGTGTGCCGAATATAATTCTCTCGGTGCTGTTGTAAGTGGCGTTAAGCGTAAAAAGGACAAGCTTTCTCCGGGCAAATTATGGTCGCTTTCCAAACTGCAGAGCTTTCTCGGTAAAAAATATAAAATGTCGATGCCGCGCTCACTTGTGGTGCTCCAGAAGCTATATGAGGAGGGGTATGTAACCTATCCGCGTACCAATTCGGAGTATCTTGCGACTGCGGAAAAGGATAAAGTCAAGCGTATAATCGATTCGGTTTCAAGGCTTGGCTATCCCATAACATTCAAGGATACAAAGCAGGTGTTTGACGACTCAAAAATTGAAGCACACTCTGCGCTCACGCCAACAACAAAAATTCCCGACAAAAAGCGTCTTTCAGAGGATGAGGCAACTGTTTACGGAGCGATAATGAGACGTTTTGCCGCGGTTTTCTGTTCGATTGACTGTATCGTTGATAAAACCGAGATAAAAATTTCAGTCGGCAATCCGCCCGAAAACGGTGAGGAATTTACACTCAAGGGCACGGTTATGCTCGAGCCCGGATGGACGAAATTTGACAATTACACAACCAAGGATAAAATCTTACCGAATTTAAAAAAGGGTGACACGGTTAATATTGATTTTAAGCCTACCGAAAAAGAAACGTCACCGCCAAAGCACTATACCATTGAAACTCTCAATAACTATCTCAAGAACCCATTCCGTGACGAGCTTTCCAAAAAGGATGATGACACCGATGATGCGGAGGAATACCGTGCTGTATTCGAGGGACTTGAGCTTGGCACGGAAGCAACACGCACGCAGATAATCGATAATGCACGTTCTTCCGGATATATTGAGCTAAAAAAAGACGTCTATACGATTTTGCCGGACGGTGAATTTCTGGTGGATTCACTCGGTGCAATGGGAATCGGCATGGACAAATACAAGACAGCAGAGCTTGGAAAGGCACTCAAGAGTGTATATCGCGGAGAAATGAGTGTGAGGGGTGCAACAGAGATTGCCGAGAGGGAAATATCGGATGTATTCGCTCTTGCAAACAGCTCCGATTCAACGGGATTTGCAGGTGATATTATCGGAGTGTGTCCTCTTTGCAAAAATGAGATTGTTCGCGGACGACGGGGATATGGCTGTAAGGGCTACAAGGATGGGTGCAAATTCACGATATGGTGTACTATATCGGGTCGTAACATCTCCGTTCTTGAAGCAAAGGAACTTCTCACGAACGGAAAAACCGGTGTGCTTGATGGCTTCACATCGAAAAAGGGAACACAGTTCAGCGCACGCCTCAAGCTTGACGGCGATAAGGTGGTTTTCGATTTTGAGGGGGTAAAATCCCGTACTGCTGTCGGTAAACCAATTGAGGGAATCCCGATTGACTATTCGTTTCAGTAACAGGAGGAAGTATGCCAAAATACAAATACATTCTCTTTGACCTTGACGGCACGCTTGACGATCCGTTTGAGGGAATTACAAAATCCGTTGAATATGCAATGAAGAAATTCGGCGTGGAGTGCGAGCGTGAAAAGTTAAAATGCTTTATCGGACCGCCGCTTACCGATTCTTTTATGAGTTATTTCGGGCTTGACGAGCAAAATGCGCTTCTTGCCGTTGACTATTACCGCGAATATTACCGTCCGACGGGGATTTTTGAGGTGAAGATTTACAAGGGTATTCCGGATCTTCTCGAAAAGCTTCAAAAATCGGGTTGTGAACTGATTTTAGCAACCTCGAAGCCGATTGTTTTTGCCGATATGATACTCGAAAAATTCGGCTTAAAAAAATATTTCGCAGCCACGTTTGGCAGTGAGCTTGACGGTACACGTGTCAAAAAGGATGAGGTGATAGCATACGCGCTTGAAAATTATCCGATTGACAAATCTTCTGCAATAATGGTTGGTGACCGCCGCCATGACGTTGAGGGCGCACACAAAAACGCTATGCCGTGTATCGGTGTCACATTCGGTTACGGAGATTTTGGGGAGCATATTGCCTGCGGTGCTGACCTTATAGCTCATTCAGTTTCAGAGCTTGAAAAATTATTAGATGTATAAAATAACCTCCTTACGGGTATAAATAAGCCGGGTAAGGAGGTCGTTTTTTTATGAATATAGATGATAAAACATACAAAAAATATGTCGAAAAGCGTGCACAAAAATCAAATCTTCCTGCCGATCGTGCAAAGGCGTTTGCGGTTGGAGGTTTTATTTGTACCCTTGGTCAGGGACTTTTTGACATATATACTGCACTCGGCATCAGCGAAGATAACGTAAAGGCACTTGTCCCTGTTTCGCTCGTATTTCTGGCGGCACTTTTAACTGCACTCAATGTCTTTGATAATATCGCTAAATTTGCAGGAGCCGGTACACTTGTGCCGATAACGGGCTTTGCGAATGCAGTGGTCTCACCTGCTCTTGACACAAAGGCAGAGGGATTCATTCTCGGGGTCGGTGCGAAGATTTTCACGGTTGCAGGGCCGGTTATACTTTACGGAACTCTTGCGTCAACTATATACGGTTTGATTTTGTATTTTGTGAGGTATTTTTGATGCAGAGGGGGATAATAACACTTACCTCGCGTCCATCGATCATCTGCGGTGCAAGTGTTGTCGGTAAAAAGGAAATGGACGGTCCACTTGCGAGATGCTTTGACAAATATGATTTGACTGATACCTTCGAGAAACCGACATGGGAGCAATCTGAGAGCGAGATGCAGCGTATCGCACTTAACACTGCGCTTGAAAAAGGCGGCTTCAAAATTCACGATATTGATGCTCTTTTTGCAGGTGACCTTATCAATCAGTGCATTTCGAGCGGTTATGGGCTTGCAAATTTTGATGCGCAGTTCTTCGGCTTATTCGGTGCTTGCTCGACTATGGCAGAATCGCTTATTCTCGGCGCAATGCTTGTTGATTCGGGGAAGTATTCGCGTGTTGCGGCGGTTACGTCCTCTCATAACTGTTCTGCAGAGCGTCAGTTCCGTTTTCCGCTTGAATACGGCGGTCAGCGCACACCGACGGCACAGTGGACGGTTACAGGTGCGGCGGGAG
>JAZNFB010000171.1:0-10142 GCA_045588895.1 Candidatus Flemingiibacterium sp. | reverse complement strand
CTACGGCGAGAGTTGGTTTCTGCCCCCTCACGGCAATACACAAGCGTCAGTGTGCAAACTATGGTAACGCTCCGCGCAAAAAAAGATCCATTTTCTTCACTTACCAACGCAAAAGCGATGAAAAATTCCGTCCACGATCTCCTCGGTTACACGCCTTCCGTCAAGCTCGGCAAGCTCGGAAAGTGCCGCCTCAAGATCAAATCCTGCCGTGTCCGCACTCACGCCTGATTCAAGCTCGTACATTGCCGAGCGTACATACTCAAGTGCGCGGCTGACCGATGCGTTCTGACGTGCATTCGTTATAACCGCACGCGAATTATAATCAATTTCGCCGTCTATATAAAGCGAATTTATAATATTTTTTAAATTTTCAAGACCGGTATTGTTGGCGGCGGATATTTCTGTAATATTCGCAAACGTCACTCCATCCAAAACGCTGCGGTCGAATTTTTCCGAAAGATCGCTCTTGTTGAGTATGGCAATTTTTGTAGCGCTTGTATCCTTAAGTCGCTCAAGAATGAGTTTGTCCTCATCATCTGCCTCATTTGACAAATCAAACAAAGTGAGCACCAATTCCGCTTCCGAAAGCTCCTTTAAGGAACGCTCAACGCCTATCTTTTCAACAGCATCCTCCGATTCACGTATACCTGCAGTATCAATAAGCCGCAGCATCACACGTCCGCACGCCACGCTTTCTTCAATAGTGTCGCGTGTTGTGCCTGCAATATCGGTCACAATGGCACGCTCTCTACCCACAAGGCAGTTTAAAAGCGAGGATTTGCCCGTATTAGGCTTACCCACGATAACTGTCCTTATTCCCTCCAAAACCGCTCTGCCAACTTTATAAGAACCCTGCAGTGCCGCAAGTTCCTTTTCCATTATTCTGATTTCCGCCAGAACCTCATCGTCAGAAAGCTCGGCGAGATCCTCATCCGGGAAATCGACATTCGCAAAAACGCCTGTCACCACTGTTTTAAGCCTTTCATAAAGCTCGTCCGCTTTACGCTTGATGACACCTTTACCGTGTGAAGCGGCGAGGGAGAGCTGTTCCTCACTTTCGGCGTCGATAAGCATACCGACCGCTTCAGCCTGTGAGAGTGACAGCTTACCGTTTGTGAACGCTCTTTTGGTAAATTCGCCTGCTTCTGCCGGCACAGCGCCTGCCTCAAATGCGGCTTCAAGCACTTTTTCTGTAAGAATGATACCGCCGTGACAGCTTATTTCAACGACATTTTCACCGGTATAAGAATGAGGTGCGTGGAATATTGTACATATTCCGTTATCGATAACGGCTTCATTTTTTATAATATCGCCGTAAACAGCGTGAGACGGTTCAACAGAGGAAAGTGATTTACCGTTTGCCGGGCGGAACATTTTTTGTGCCACGGTAATGGCTTCGTCGCCCGATATGCGTATCACGGCGATACCGCCTCTGCCGTATGCTGTTGATACTGCGGCTATTGTGTTGGTCATGGTTTTGATGTCCTTTCTTTTGTGGATGATGGGGGGAATTCGAAGTATGCTGCTTCGAGCTTTGCGTAAGGTATGAGGGGAGCAGGAACCTTACGAGGGCGGCTCGTTGGCTTCATTGTTTCTTTAGCTGCAAAAAAGTTAGCTTATGCAGGCAAACGCCGTTTTGCCGTGACACGCTGTTTTGCTGCTCCAATCTAACTTATCTCGCCGACGTGAGTTGGCGAAAACGAGCGATTACCGCAAAACGAGCGAATTGTGAGCCGCAGGCGAACTGAGCGTGCCAAGGAGACCAACCAAGGAAGGTAGGGGGAGTGTGAGGGGGCGAAGACCTACGGCGAGAGTTGGTTTCTGCCCCCTCACGGCAGTACACAAACGCCCGTGCATCAAACTATGGTCGCGCGCTCTCAAAAAAACAGCAAACTCCTTACCCCAAAGCTCCTTTAAACAGAAAAAGGAGCCGCCATAACGACAGCTCCGTTTGTATTATTATTCGTCGGAACTGCCGAGAATACTGTTAAGATATTCATCGAAGTCCTTGAACTTCTTCTGGGGTTCACGAGCAGTGTTATCCTTTGCCTCTCTTGTACCGTAAGTGGAAATAAGATCGGAAAGCTCCTCGCTCGACATCTTTTCGCCGTCATCGTACATCGGTGCTGCCGGCTTTTTCTTTTCTGTTTTCGCGTACTCAGAGGAACGTGAACGTCTCCTCTCACTGCGTCGCTCACTTCTCTTTGAGGGCTTGTCAAGCTTACCCTTTGGCATCGTGAAGCCTGCGCTCTCAAGATAGATCACAACACGGCGTCCGGAATCAACTCCAACCGAGTTTGTTGCAACTCCTTCAATACCCTGTACCTCCGAATGGATGATACGGCGCTCATACGGTGACATCGGTTCAAGCATTACGCTCTTACCATTCTTTAGAACCTTGTTTGCCATACGTCTTGCAAGCGCACGGAGAGTTGCTTCACGCTTTGCGCGGTAGTTTTCAACGTCCACCGTAATATGTACATAGTCACGAGATTCGTCCTCCTCACGCTTGTTTGCTGCAAGATTTGTGAGATACTGCAGTGCCTCGAGTGTATCGCCGTGGTGACCGATGAGTATTCCTGCTTCATCTCCGACAATATTTATCTGACGGTCACTTTTACGTGTTGCAATCATTTCAACATCGGCGTGAATTTCCATATCAGCAAGAAGTGTGTCAATAAACTCTCTCGCGATAACCTCGCCTGCAACAGTACGCTCAACCTTGATTTTTGCAGGTGTTGCACCGATTCCGAGAAATCCGCCGCCGCCCTGCTCGATAACTTCATAATTTAACGATTCCGGCTCACAGTTAAGCTTTTTGCCTGCTTCTTCAAGGGCAACTTCAACTGTTTTGCCTGTAAATATGAGTTCCTGTTTCACAGCTTTGCTCCTTTCATATTTTTTTCGGAAAGCTTTGTTTTAAGCTTCCTCGCTGTTTTCTTCTGTTTTTGTTTCTTCTTTTTTATCGTCCTTCTTGTGACGGTCGCTTTCATCCTTAAGCTTCGGTGCATCTTCGCTTATTTGAACCTTTTTAGGCTCGGTCACTTCGAGCTTTGCTTCAGTAACCTCGTCGTCCTCATCGTCAATATGGTGAAGCGAGCGGACGTTACTCTTTTTGCCGCTGTTATTACTGTTTTTCTTCTTCTTTGTTTCCTTGACGTTCATTTCACGCTCGGCTGCCTTATAATCCTCCTCGGTGAAGCGCGGAACCGGCATAACCTTTGCCAAAACAACAGTCTGAATCGTTGTGAAAATGTTACGGATGATCCAGTAAAGACCAACTGCGCCGGCAACGGTGTGTGCGATATAAACCGAGAGAAGAGGAAGCGACCACTGCATGATCTTCATCGACTTATCCTGCTGCTGACCTGCGTTAGGATTATATGCAACCTTTCTTGTGATCCACTGGCTTGCAAATGTGAATATAAGTGTGAATACAGTTATGAGTATAAGCCATGGTAAACCGTTTTTGAGAGCCTCTGCCGGGCTATAAGAGAGATCGAGTCCGAACAGGTTGAATTTAGGTAAAATACCCTCTGCCAAAGCCTCACCGTTTGCATCGGTGAAATTGGTAACGCCAAGCTCATTCATATATCTCATGAGGGAAATTTCACTGGTCTTTGACTTAAAATCTGCCAAATCCTTTATTCCTTCAACAACCTGACCGCCGGCAGTCAACATTTCATATACCTTTTCTTTAAATCCACCGATAAGGTCCTTAAATCCGCAAATATAGGTAAGCGGTCTTGTAACAACACCGTAGATTGCAATAAGAATAGGCATCTGAATGAGAAGCGGCAGACATCCGCCCATGGGATTGAACTTCTCACGCTGATAAAGCTCCATTATCTCATTCTGCATCTTCTGCTGGGTTGCCTGGTCATTGCGTCCGGCATACTTTTTGCGAATCGCTCTTACCTTTGGATCAAGCTTTGCCTGTCTTATTGAGTTTTTCTGCTGCTTTATCGCAAAGGGAAGCAATAATATCTGGAGTGCAAGCGTAAACAAAACAAGTGCTCCGACATAGCTGTTTGTAACGCTGTAACAGATATTGATTATCCATCCCAGAGGCTTGTTTAATATATCCATAACTTATGTATCTCCTTTAAATTTGTACTATCTTCTTTTTTTATATGGCACGGGATCATACCCACCCTTACCGTACGGATTACAACGCAGTATACGCCATAAGGTTAGCGCAAAGCCAACAAAAAATCCGCGTTTTTTAAATGCCTCAATAGCATACTCCGAGCAGGTCGGCGTAAAACGGCAGCAAGACCTTTTAAGCGGCGAAATAAACCTTCTGTAAAGCCCTATAAGCCATATTGCAATATACTTCATAACGTGTTCATTCCAAGCTTTTTGAATGCCGATGTGAGATCACGCTCGATGTCAGTCGATTTTGCTTTTATAATGTTACCTCTGGCAACGATGACTATAAGAAATCCGCGTCTTATTTTTGCACTTTTGTCCGAGAGCCTGTAACCCTCGCGTATGATTCTTTTAGCACGGTTTCGTATAACAGCACTGCCGAGCTTTTTTGTTACAGTAATACCGACGCGGTTAATTTTTTCCTTTTGTGGATTGGCTTTAGCGAGCTTTGAAGCGGCATAATCTGGAAGAATATAGACAACAACAAACCGTCCCACGAATTTTTTTCCGCGGGAATATGCTTTTGAATATAGGTGATTTTCCGTGATTGCACGCAGCTTCATCTTATATTATATCCTTTTTTATTTGACATTCAAACAAGCGAATGTAAACTTTTTATAATTTTCTGTAAATACAATAAAAACCCCCGAAATACGGGATATTTCCCCGACAACTCCGGCGGTTTAATTGCAGACACGGTTTTGGGTACAACCCGGTAAATTGTTTATATCGAGTTGTACCGATGTCATAACATTAAAGAAAAGAGATTAATAGGTGAGTCTCTTTCTTCCCTTAGCGCGTCTTCTCTTGAGCACCTTTCTTCCGTCAGCGGTTCTCATTCTCTTTCTGAAGCCATGCTCAACCTTTCTCTGACGCTTCTTAGGCTGGTAAGTTCTAAGCATTCTTACACCTCCTTAACATTAACGGAAACTATCATCATTACGATGAAAATAATGCTTTATATTTCGAAAATGAATATAAATTCACACATAGCACCTAATATTATACACAATCAAAAATGTTTTGTCAAGGACTTTTTCAAAAAAACTTTTCATTATGAGCAAAAAAATCTTCTTATGTACGCTATTTTTATTGCCGAAGGACTTGAAATTTTAATCTTTTTGTGGTATAATATATTTATATATATATTTAATATTATTAAAATATTAATGCTTTTATTATAGATACTGTATATCTGCGCAAAAATTAAAATAATGAAAGGACATAAAAATGCAGTCATTTAATGATATATGGACTCTTGCGCTCGGTGAATTAAACGTAAAATTCGGTCAGACCATTGCCGATCTTTGGTTCACATCCTTAAAGCTTTTTGATTTAACAGACACTCAGGCAGTCATTGTTTGCGATATGCCCTATAAATATAAAATAATAAAAAATAAATACGCCGATTCGATTGCCGAGGCTCTTGAAAAGGTTGTCGGTTTCTCGCTCGAGGTTATTATCGTTGATAAAAACATTGATCCAATTGAATATTCAATGTATGTGCGCGACTCGCAGAACCCGAGAGAGACGGTCAACCTTGCGGATAGAGTCATCGTTGGAACTGTTACAGATGAAAAAGAAAGCTACGGAGAGAATATTTCCGACGAAGATAAAAAAAGAATTGCCGCAGGGTCACACGGTGAATATACCTTTGATAATTTCATCGTCGGTCAATCGAATAAATTTGCACACGCGGCGTCCATTGCCGTTGCAAACGCGCCTGCCTGCTTATCAAACCGTGAGGAAATGACCTCCGAATATAATCCGCTCTTTATTTACGGTCCGAGCGGTCTTGGAAAAACTCACCTTCTTTATGCAATAATCAATCAGATAAAATTAACACGTCCAGAGCTTAAGATTGTCTACGTTAAGGGTGAACAATTTACAAGTGAGCTTATTGACAGTCTTTCTAAAAAGACACCCGAGCTTTTCCGTCAAAAATACCGCACTGCAGATGTTCTTTTGATAGACGATATACAGTTCATTGCAGGAAGAACTTCAACGCAGGAAGAATTTTTCCATACGTTCAATGCGCTTTATGAAGATCATAAGCAGATAATTTTAACATCAGACCGTCCTGCAAAGGATATAAAAACGCTTGAAGAAAGACTTAAAACCCGTTTTGAATGGGGTATACACGCAGATATACAGCCGCCGGATGCCGATCTTCGCGCGGCAATAATTCAAAAAAAGGCAGCGGCTATAAATATCACGCTTGATATTGAGGTTGTTAATTATCTTGCCGAGAATTTAAAAAGCAACATACGTCAGATCGAAGGTGCTATAAAGAAGCTTGGTGCGCTCAGCATACTGACAGGTGCACCGATAACGGTTGAGCTTGCGAAAAATTCCGTTGCCGACCTTATAACGGTTGTTGAATCTCCGGAGACGACAATTGATCGTATCATCGAAACAGTTTCAAAAAAATACGGCATACCGACTGAAGAAATAAGAGGAACAAAACGCACACGTGAAATCGCGAATGCTCGTCACATTTCAATATACTTAATAAGAAAGCTGACAAATCTTTCGCTTCCGCAGATTGGAAGGATGTTAAAGCGTGACCATGCGACTGTAATGTCGTCGTTAAAGGTAGTTGAGAAGCAGCTTGGAGCAAATACACAGATTGACAATGATGTAAATGAGCTTTTAAAGGAGCTTAAGGGATAAAATAAGGTTTTAAGTGTTTTATAAACACGATGTTTAAAAGCTTGTGGAAAAGTTTTGATAATGTTTTATTTTTCATTACAGAATGACATATTAAGGCTGATTATAAAAATTATAACAGGCTGTTCAAAATAAAACTAAAATGCATTTTTAAGTGATTTTTAAACAGAGAGGTTTTAAACATTACAAAATGTTACAATGAAGCTGCAAAGTTTATTCAACAGTTTTTTTAACATTTAAACAGGATTTTATTCACATTTCTTAACAGAGAAGTTTGATGGAAATTTTGGACTTTAAAATTTCAGATTTATTTCAACATGAAATTTTGAGAGATTTTACGAAATATTCCTTTACAAAAGGACTTTTCAGGTTATTCACATTTTTGACAGTTCCTACTACTACTAAAAATAAATAAAAGATATATTTATATATTTTTAGATTGAAAAAATTGAATTAAACACATCGTTTTGCTGCTTTGACTAACCCAAAGCCTTCCCCTTGAGGGGAGAGGGGGAAAAGATTGCTTCGCAACTTGTGGATGAGGTGTCAACATCCGAAGCACGCCGCTTCGAACTCCACATATATTGACAATTCCACCCTGACTCATTCAGGCTCGCCCTTTGGGAGAGCTGTCGAGCAAAGCGAGCCGGATGAGGGCAAAGTGCAGCGCTTCGAACTTTACGTAAGGCATGAGGGGAGCAGGAACCAGCTGCGCAGTTTCCACACATCGCCCTTGGCGAGTGTACTCCCCTCATACTCCCCTTTGCACCTCCTTGCCGACGCCCCACTTGCGCTCAACTCCGCCTACGGCTCCGGATTCGCTTTGTTTGCCCTAACCGATCGTCCGCCGCCAGCTTCGTCGGCGGCTCAGTAGCTCCCTTGTTTCTTTTACTGCAAAAAGTTAGTCCATGCAGACAAGCTTCGTTTTACGGAAGCACATCGTTCTGCTGCACAGTCTAACCCAAAGCCTCGCCCTCTGGGAGAGGTGTCGAGCGAAGCGAGACGGAGAGGGCACAATTAATAACCCACCACACAAGGAGTCCCACTAATGTTACACATACACATCGTCCACGTCGGGACGGTCAAAGAAAAATATCTGACCGACGCAATAGCCGAATACGAAAAACGGCTCGGCGCATACTGTACGGTCAATAACATTTCCATAAAGGACGAGCGTCTGCCCGAAAAACCGTCCGCCGCAGAGATTTCCGCCGCACTTGAAAAAGAGGGGGAGCGAATCCTTTCTGCTGTACCTCCGAGAGCATATCTGATCGCGCTCTGCGTTGAAGGCAAGCAATGCTCAAGCGAGGAATTTTCAGAAAAATTAACAGGCGTCGCAAGCGAGGGCTTTTCCGATATCTGCCTTATAATCGGCGGCTCGGACGGGCTTTCGGACAAGGTGAAAAGTGCCTGCCGCATGAAGCTTTCCATCTCGAAAATGACCTTTCCGCATCAGCTCATGCGAGTTATACTGTTAGAACAGCTTTACCGCGCCTTCAACATTGCAGCAGGCGGAAAATATCACAAATAACATTCCCAATCATAAAACAGGAGGACAGACAAAATGACACCGAAATTCATTCTGGCGTCCAAGTCTCCGAGACGTAAAGAGCTTCTCATGATGCTCGGTATGGAATTTGAAGTCATCGTTTCAGATTGCGACGAAACCGTTGAGGATGAACTGCCGCCGCATGAGCTTGTTTGTGAGCTTGCAATGAGAAAGGCAAGGGCAGTCGCAGAGACGCATGAATTTGAAGGTGATTATATTGTCATCGGCTCTGACACCGTTGTTTGGGACGGTGAGCGTATACTCGGAAAACCACGAGACAGAGAGGATGCCAAAAATACATTTCTTTCCCTTTCAGACCGTGAAAACTCGGTGTTCTCGGGCATTGCGCTTATCGGCAGAATAAACGGTCATGAGCACGCAGTCAGCGATGCCGTTGAAACACGTGTGCTATTCGGCAAGGTGAGTGAGCGTGACGCGGAGTTTTATGCAAACAGCGGTGAGCCACTTGACAAGGCAGGCTCGTATGCCGTTCAGGGAATCGGTGGTTTTTTCGTTGACAAGCTTTACGGCGATTATTATAACGTGGTCGGTCTGCCGATAGCGCGTCTGCGCACTATGTTAAAAGAAGGATTCGGGCTTGAAGCCTGTGATTATATAGGAAAGAGGAGCTACAACAATGGCTGTAACACTCGGAGTTGATTTCGGTACACGTAACATCGAAATCTGCCAAAAGGATAAAGGAATAGTTTTGAGAGAACCGAACATTGCGGCGGTGGACACCGTTGGAAATGTCATCGCCATCGGCACAGAGGCTCTCCTGACTCACGGGCGCGCGCCGGGGACTGTAACACTCCGCCGTCCGATAATTGACAACAGCATAACCGATTTCAACCTCGCCGCAGAGATTCTTGACCGTGCGCTCGAAACTGCCGCACCGAGGGTAAAAAAACACGTTTTAGCTCCGACCAAGCAGGGCTTCGGTGCAAGAAACCGCGAACTGCTTCTGCGTGCTCTCGGCGATTGTCACACAGGCAAGATAACACTTGTTGATTCGGCGGCTGCGGCTTATCTCGGATGCGGAGCTGAAGAACTTACCTGGGATGAGAATTACTTTGGCGGCACGGTGATATGCGATATCGGTGCAGGCTCGGTTGAAGCGTCATACATCCGCATGGGCGAGATACTGCGCACTGAAACGGTACATGGCGGCGGTGATGCTTCAGATTCTGCCATAATCTCGTACATTCGCTCGGCTTACAGCTTGAATGTCACACCGTCGGACGCACGTGAGGCAAAGCACAAGCTGTCACTTATCAATCCCGAACCGTCACCAATTGAATTTTCGGGCGTTGACACGGCAACGGGTATGCCGAGACGTATCACCCTTCAGGCAAGTGAACTGCTCAACGACTGCACGCCGCATATAGACGACACGGTGAATGTTATATCCTCGATGCTGAAAAATCTGCCGCATCACGGCGAAAACATCTCGGTGGCAGACGCTATCATTTTGGTCGGCGGCGGTGCACTGACCGAGGGTATGGGCAGTTACATTTCCGAGGCGATCGGCAGGGAAGTTACCGTTGCGGACGTTCCTCTTGATGTTACTGCACGAGGACTTATGATAATGATGAACAAGTAAGAAACGCATGAAAACATACGATTTGACGCGAGTGTGATGTGTATTTTTATATTTGCGTAAAAAAATTGATAAGTCTTATATAAAACTCTTTCATTTTTGCGGTATTTGAGTTAAAATAGTATTGTAATATCTATTAAGCAAAGGAGATATAATCATGAAATTACCTTT
>JAZNFB010000170.1:0-2333 GCA_045588895.1 Candidatus Flemingiibacterium sp. | reverse complement strand
AAAGACCGCCGTGTTCCTTTGCGATATTGTTGATAAACTCCATGATAAGAACCGTCTTACCAACGCCTGCACCGCCGAAAAGACCGATCTTACCACCCTTTGAGAAAGGACAGATAAGGTCAATGACCTTGATACCTGTTTCAAGTATCTCAGTGGAGGTTGAAAGCTCCTCATAATCGGGCGACGGACGGTGAATGTTCCATCTTTCACAGCCTTCGGGATCGGGTTTGTTGTCAACGGCATTACCGAGGACATTAAAAATACGTCCGAGCGTCTCTTTGCCGACGGGAACACTTATTGCGTGCCCGGTATCTGTAACGGTAACACCACGCTGAAGTCCGTCTGTCGATGCCATAGCGATACAGCGTGCGGTGTTGTCACCAATATGCTGTGCCACCTCAACGGTAAGTGTACGCTCACCGATAGGCATGGTCAACGCGTTATATATAGCCGGCAGTCCGTCCTCATCAAATCGCACGTCAACGACAGGTCCCATAACCTGCGCAACAATGCCGTTATGTGTATTTGCCAAAGGTATCACTTCCTTTAATATTTATTATTCGCCTGCTCCTGCAACAATCTCAGTGATCTCCTGCGTGATCGCACCCTGACGTGCACGGTTATAGCTGAGCTGCAGACTGTCGATCATCGCGCTTGCGTTCTTGCCTGCACTGTCCATTGCCATACGTCTCGCCGCAACCTCAGATGCAAAGCTTTCGCGCAGTGCTCCGACAAGCATTCCAGAAACATATTCCGGCATAACAGCATTAAGCACGGTCATTTCATCCGGCTCAAATATCATTCCCGATGAACGTGATTCCTCGCTTCTCTCAAGAGGAAGAACCCAGTCAATCCTTGCATTCTGCGTCATCATTGAAACATATTCGGTTGAAATAATACCGAGTCTGTCATATTCCCCTGCCAAAAAATCTTCGCAGAGTGACTTTGCAAGACTGTATGCTTCCCCTGAAGTGTAACGCTCCGAGGAATTTATTTCCGCTCCATATTTTTCACACGCACGCTTTCCAATAGGAATAAATTCTGCACCATTATAAGTCGCCGCAAGACGGAAAGCATTGGCGTTATATCCGCCGGCAAGTCCCCGGTCGCCTGCAATGATTATAATACGTGTGCGCGAAATATCCGAACTTCGAAGCTGCATATACGGACTTTTGGCACAGTCACCGCTGCATGACAGCTCACTAACAAATCCGCGAAGTGCCGCCGTATATTCACGTCCCTTTTTCATGGCGTCGTTTGCGCGGCGTATTTTCGAAGCGGCAACAAGACCCATTGCTTTTGTTAAATGGAGGGTTGAATCAACGCTTTTGATCCTTGTTCGCAGGGCTTTAATATCTGCTCCCACGGTTAGTTACCTCTTGTTTCGTTAAGATCGGTACGCAGGCGGTTGAGCTCATTAAGTGCGCTCTCAAGCTCCGTAATATCCTCTTTTTCCCACGAGCCCTTTTCAAGACGGGTTAAAAGGTCAATATACTTCGCTTCAAGCAGCTCATAAAGTGCCCTCTCCCAAACGCTTACGTTTTTAACGGCAACATTATCGAGAAAGCCGTGAATGACCGCGTAAACGATTGCAACCTGACATCCGACACGTACAGGCGCATTTCTTCCCTGCTTCAAAACCTCAACGATACGCTCACCAAGTGCAAGTCTTGCCTTTGTATCGGCATCAAGGTCACTTCCGAACTGTGCAAACGATTTAAGTTCAAGATACTGCGAATAAAGCAACTTGAGTTCGCCCGAAACCTTTTTCATCGGCTTAAGCTGTGCCGAACCGCCGACTCGGCTGACCGAGATACCGGGGTTTATCGCAGGCATGACGCCCGAATGGAAAAGCTCGGTTTCAAGGAAGATCTGACCGTCCGTAATCGAAATTACATTGGTCGGAATATATGCCGAAACGTCACCTGCCTGGGTTTCAATAAGCGGCAGAGCGGTAATCGAACCTCCGCCGTATTCGGGAGCCACACAGGCTGCACGCTCAAGCAGTCTTGAATGGAGATAGAAAACGTCACCGGGATATGCTTCACGGCCCGGAGGACGGCGAATGAGCAACGACAGTGCACGGTAAGCAACCGCGTGCTTTGAGAGATCATCGTATATGATAAGCACGTCTTTGCCCTGCTCACGGAAATATTCCGCCATAGCACAGCCCGAATAGGGTGCAATATACTGAAGCGGTGCACTTTCAGAAGCCGATGCCGCAACTATGATTGTATAATCCATTGCGCCGTGGCGTGTCAACTCGTTTGCGATCTGTACAACAGAGGTGTTCTTCTGACCGATTGCAACATAGATGCAGAGAACATTCTGTC
>JAZNFB010000169.1:0-3755 GCA_045588895.1 Candidatus Flemingiibacterium sp. | reverse complement strand
TAAGGTCTTCCTCGCAACGGACCCTGACCGTGAAGGTGAGGCTATCGCATGGCATCTTTCCGAGGCGCTCGGACTGCCCGAAAACAAAATCAAGCGTGTGACCTTTAACGAGATCACAAAGAAAGCCGTCAAGGCAGGCATGAAAACTCCCCGTGAAATTGATATGGGGCTTGTTAACTCCCAGCAGGCGAGAAGACTACTTGACCGCATTGTCGGCTATAAGCTGAGTCCGTTCCTTTGGAAAACCATCAAGAGCGGTCTCTCGGCAGGACGTGTACAGTCTGTTGCAACCCGCATACTCGTTGAGCGTGAGGAGGAGATACGTGCATTTGTTCCCGAGGAATACTGGAGCGTTGACGTTTGGCTTGAAAATAAGAGCCGCGGCAAGATCAAGGCTAAATTCCACGGTGACGAAAATGGTAAAATAGAGCTTCATTCCGAGGCGGAAACCATGAAGATCGTGAATGCCGTCGAGGGTAAGCCATTTAATGTAAAATCGGTTAAGAAGGCGATCCGTATCAAGAATCCTGCGCCTCCTTTTACAACATCAACTCTCCAGCAGGAGGCATCGCGCAGACTCGGCTTCCAGTCGCAGCGTATCATGCGTGTTGCGCAGGAGCTTTATGAGGGTATTAATCTCGGTGCGGCAAGCGGCGGTACACAGGGTCTTATCACCTACATGCGTACCGACTCGCTTCGTATCGCTGATGAGGCGGCTGATGCGGCAGAGGCTTATATCACCGAAAAATACGGCAAGGAGTTCTATCCTGCACAGCGCCGTATCTATAAAACAAAAGCAGGCGCACAGGATGCTCACGAAGCTATACGTCCCTCGAATCTTGCTTTTGAGCCCGATAAGATAAAGAAAATGCTGACGACCGATCAGTACCGTCTTTACAAGCTGATCTGGGAGCGCTTTATGGCAAGTCAGATGGCTTCCGCAGAGCTTGACACGGTTACAGCTGATATTGAGGCAGGCGGCTATATCTTCCGCTCAAGCGGTTACACTGTCAAATTCCAGGGCTATATGACACTTTATGAGGAGACAGAGGATCACGTTGCCACAAGTGCGGCTGATACCGATACTCCCGAAAAGAGCGCAAGACTTCCCAAAATTGAGCAGGGTGACATTCTGAAGCATAATGAGACCAAGCCGGCACAGCATTTCACGGAAGCTCCTCCGAGATACACCGAGGCAGCGCTTGTTAAATTCCTTGAAGAACGCGGAATCGGACGCCCCAGCACCTTTGCGACGATCATAACTACTATCATTTCACGAGGATATGTTGTTCGCGAAGGCAAATCGCTGAAGCCGACCGAGCTTGGAGAGCTCACAACAAGACTTATGGTTGACAGCTTCCCGAAGATCGTTGACTACGAGTTTACCGCCAACATGGAAACAGACCTTGATGAAATTGCAAACGGCGTTGACACCGTAACCGGCGTGCTTCACGGCTTCTATGACGATTTTGCAAAGACGCTTGAGGCTGCAGAGAATACTGTTGACAGAACAAAATATCAGCTTCCCGTTGAAGAAACGGATATCATCTGCGATAAGTGCGGCTCGAGGATGGTCGTTAAAAACGGACGCTTCGGTAAATTTGCCGCTTGTCCCAATTATCCGACCTGCAAGAACACAAAGCCGCTCACGGGCGACGGTAAGCCTGCAGAGGAAAAGATCGAAAAGGTTACTGACATGGTATGTGATAAGTGCGGAAGCCCTATGGTCATGCGCACCGGAAGATACGGCAGCTTCTATGCTTGCTCGCGTTATCCCGAATGTAAGACAACACGTCAGATAACCAAGGATCTCGGAGTTTCCTGCCCCCTTTGCGGCTCGAAAGTCGTTATCAAGAAGGGTAAAAACCGCACGGTGTTCTACAGTTGCGAAAAATACCCCGAATGTGATTTTTCATCGTGGGATATGCCGACGGCAGAAAAATGTCCGCAGTGCGGCGAGATGCTTTACCGCAAAAAGGGTAAGGCTCTCCTGATTTGCAAGAAGGACGGATGCGATTTTAAAAAGGCGATAGAAAAAGATGATGAAGAGTGATTTACCCGTCATCAATATAGTCGGAGCCGGACTTGCAGGATGTGAAGCGGCATGGCAGGCGGTACGTCTTGGTGTTCGTGTGCGTCTTTTTGAAATGAAACCACAGAAGTATTCGCCGGCACACCACAGCGAGGGCTTTGCGGAGCTTGTATGTTCAAATTCACTGCGCTCCAACATGCTCTCAAATGCAGTCGGCGTGCTCAAGGAGGAAATGAGACTCCTCGGCTCGCTCATCATTGAAGCTGCGTACGCTTCTGAAGTGCCGGCAGGAAGTGCGCTTGCGGTTGACCGTGAGCTTTTCTCGGAGTATATAACCGATAAATTAAAAAATCACCCCTTGGTTGAAATCATCGAGGGAGAGGTTACCGAGATTCCCGACGGCATCACCGTTATCGCAACCGGACCGCTCACGAGTGAGGCACTTTCAGACTCTATAGGCAAGCTTATCGGCGAGGACCATCTTCACTTTTTCGATGCCGCCGCACCGATTGTTTCATTCGATTCGATTGATATGACAAAGGCGTTTTATGCATCACGTTACGATAAGGGCGAGGCATCCTATATAAACTGCCCGTTAACCGAGGAGGAATATGAGCGCTTTTATAAGGCTCTCATAAGTGCCGAGGAAGCCGAGCTTAAGGATTTTGACAAGGCAGGACAGCTTACCGTTTTCGAGGGCTGTATGCCTGTTGAAGTCATGGCGAAAAGAGGACACGACACTCTGCTTTTCGGTCCTATGAAGCCGGTTGGCATAACAGTTCCCGAAACGGGTAAGGAAGCTTATGCGATAGTACAGCTTCGTCAGGAAAATGCCGAAAAGAGTATGTATAATATCGTCGGTTTTCAGACTCATCTCAAGTTCCCCGAGCAGAAGCGTGTCTTTGGCATGATACCGGGACTTGAAAACGCCGAGTTTCTCCGATATGGCGTGATGCACAGAAACACGTTCATGAACTCTCCGAAGCTGCTTGATAACACTTACATGATGCGAAGCCGTCCCGGTCTTTATTTTGCAGGTCAAATGACGGGCGTTGAGGGTTATGTTGAATCGGCATCGAGCGGACTTGTTGCAGGGCTTAATGCGGCACGGTATGTGCTCGGACTTGAACCCCTGCATTTTGCACGCGAGAGTATCATCGGCTCACTTGCTTCTTATATAAGCGACGAGGGAGTTGTTAACTTCCAGCCTATGAATGCAAATTTCGGTCTCGTTTCACCGCTTGAAAAAAAGGTCAAGGGCGGTAAAAAGGCGAGAGGTGAGGCGATGGGCGCACGTGCGATTGAATGTATACGTGCCATGACTTGCAAAAACGAAGAACAAAATGAGAAGGGTGATGAATGACATGGAAAATTTACCTCTTTCTCCCGAGGTATTCGAGGAAAAGATCGGATACCGCTATAAAAACAGAGAACTGCTCATCACTGCGCTGACTCATTCATCCTATGCAAATGAATGTAAGCCGAAGGGTGAAACGGTTGAATACAATGAACGCCTTGAATTTCTCGGCGACTCGGTGCTCTCGATAATCGTCAGCGACTATCTTTTTAAAAGCTATCCCGATACGCCCGAGGGAGATCTTACCCGTATACGTGCAAGTGCCGTTTGCGAAAAGACGCTCGGCAAGTTAGCGGCGGACATTGGGCTTGGCAAATTTATGAGGCTTGGTCACGGCGAGGAAATGAGCCACGGCAGAGAGCGCAT
>JAZNFB010000168.1:0-9380 GCA_045588895.1 Candidatus Flemingiibacterium sp. | reverse complement strand
AGGATATTTGCGTCAATCGGCTGATCCTCCTCGTGTCCAAGACGTTCAACCATACCTAAAACCCGTTCACTTCCGAAAAGACGCATGAGGTCATCCTCCAGCGACAGGAAGAAGCGTGACTCACCGGGGTCGCCCTGACGTCCCGAGCGTCCGCGCAGCTGGTTATCGATACGACGGCTTTCGTGACGCTCTGTACCGATTATAAAGAGACCGCCTGCCTCGCGTACCTTGTCAGCCTCGGGTGCGATTTCGAGCTTATATTTTTCGAGCGATTCATGATATTTTTGCCGTGCCTCGAGAACGGTTTCGTCATCGGTATTCGCCATTCCGGTTGCAACGACGATGACAGATTCGTCATAGCCGAGCTTTCGAAGATCGTTCTTTGCGAGAAATTCAGCATTACCGCCGAGCATAATATCGGTACCGCGTCCTGCCGTGTTGGTTGAAATGGTGACAGCACCGAGCTTGCCTGCCTGCGCAACGATTTCCGCTTCCTTTTCGTGATACTTTGCATTAAGGACGACATGAGGGATGCCGTTAAGCTTCAGCTTTTTGGAAAGCTCCTCTGATTTTTCGATTGAAACAGTACCCACGAGGACCGGCTGTCCTTTATCGTGACACTCCTTGATCTGCTCAACGATGGCGTTATATTTGCCCTTGATGTTTTTATAAACAACGTCACGGTGATCCTTTCTGATCATGGGCATATTGGTGGAAACCTCAACAACGTCGAGGGCATAGATTTCACGGAACTCGTTTTCTTCGGTCAGAGCTGTACCGGTCATACCGGAGAGCTTTTTGTAAAGGCGGAAGAAATTCTGGAAGGTGATGGTTGCGAGCGTTTTCGTTTCCTTCTGGATATCGACGTGCTCCTTTGCCTCGATTGCCTGGTGTAAACCGTCCGAATAACGGCGGCCCGGCATGACACGTCCGGTAAACTCGTCAACAATCAGCACCTCGCCGTCCTTGACGATATAGTTAACGTCACGCTGCATATTACCGTGAGCTTTGATTGCCTGGTTGATATGATGTGAAATTGTTGAGTTTTCGGGATCGGAGAGGTTTTCAAGCTCGAAATACGCCTCCGCTTTCTTGATACCGCTGCCGGTCAGTGTTACGGTCTTTGCCTTTTCGTCAACGATATAATCGGCATCGTAATCCTCGTTAAGCTCCTTTGAATCAAGCTCCTTGATAACGAATTTCTTCAGGGTTCTGACAAATTTATCTGCTTTATCGTAAAGGTCGGTGGACTTTGCTCCTGCGCCCGAAATGATGAGAGGTGTTCTTGCTTCGTCGATGAGTATTGAGTCAACCTCGTCAACGATTGCGAACACATGGTCACGCTGAACGAGCTGTTCCTTATAGGTTACCATGTTATCGCGCAGGTAGTCGAAGCCGAACTCGTTGTTTGTGCCGTAAGTGATATCGGCTTTATATGCGGCACGCTTTGCTTCTTTGGTTTGATCGTGTATAATGAGTCCCGTTGAGAGACCGAGGAAGCCGTAAACCTTGCTCATTTCCTCGCTTCCCGTTTTTGCGAGGTATTCGTTAACGGTTACGATATGCACGCCCTTTTCGGTGAGCGCATTAAGGTATGCCGGAAGGGTTGCAACGAGGGTTTTTCCCTCACCTGTCTTCATTTCCGCAATACGTCCCTGATGGAGAATGATACCGCCGAGGAGCTGTACTCTGAACGGACGTTTACCGAGCACACGGTCAGCCGCCTCACGCACTGTTGCAAAGGCATCGACAAGGATATCGTCGAGTGTTTCGCCATTATTGAGACGAGCCTTTAATTTATCGGTCATGGAACGAAGCTCATCGTCGCTCATATCCTTATATTTTTGAGAGAGGGCGTCGATGGCGTCAACGGTCGGCATAAGCTTTTTAACCTGGCGCTGGCTATATGTTCCGAAAATTTTGTCTATCAGCTTCATAAGTTATATCTCCAATTCAAAATGAATTATTTTACATTCGGTGCATTTTCGGCGAAAAAGCTACGGAAAATGCATATACGTAATTAGTATACTACATTTTTTCGAAAATTGCTATAATATATTGTAAATTTTCAGTGTTTTTTTGATTTGTTTTACCGCAAACATCGTTTTGCTGCTCTGACTAATATAAAGCCTCGCCCTATGGGAGAGGTGGCGAGCGAAGCGAGCCGGAGAGGGCAATTCGAAGTTCACCGCTTCGAGCTTCGCGTAATTCGAGAGGGACGACAACCAACGCTGCGCGATATTTTTCATCCCTCTCGAGCTCTCCCCCTTTCCTTTGCCGACGCCCGAATCGCGCTCAGTCGCTAACGCTCCAATTCGCTTTGATACTGTAACTGTATGTCCGCCGCCAACTGCGTCGGCGGCTCTGTGGCTTCATTGTTTTTTTGCTGCAAAGTTAGTCCATGCAGGTGAACTTTGTTTGCCGAAGCACGTTGTTCTGTCGTTTTGAGTAACATAAAGCATTCTCCTCTGGGAGAGAGGTGGAAAAATTGCTTCGCAACTTTGTCGGATGAGGTGTCACCGCTTTATTCTGCACATAACAAAAAGGAGCTGCTTTGATCAAACAACTCCTGAGATCTATTATTTTGTTGCGGTTTCACACATCATAACACATTCGATACGCTTCTTCTCAAGCTCGCATTTTGCATTCTGTGGGGATGCCAACGAACAAAGCTTGAGTGCCCAACATCCGGCACACGCTTCTTCGTCATGTGTTGTCGGGATGCGCTTTTCAAACGCGGTGAACGGCTTTGCGTCGGTTCCGGCACGCGCACGCTTGAGCTGTTCTTTCGCGATTTTTTCAAGCTGTCTTGCGATTGTCGGAACGTCTTCTTCTGTGAATGCAGGAAGATTTTCGGGCGAATCTACGATACTTATTGCAACATCCTCGTCGCCCTCCGCAAGCCTTTTTACAATATCGAAAATATGTGGATCGGTACGTGTACATACCGTGTCGCCGACCTTGATTGCCGCGCCGCCGTGGACTGCTTCGCACTCGCTCGTGCCCTCTGCAAAAAGCTTACCGTCACGGTAGAGTGCATAGAGCTCATTATATGTTTCGCCGATTGCCGCGCTGTCGTATTTAGCGAGGTCGTATCTTAATGCAGACGAGCACTCCTTCGGCATTGGCAATTCGATATAGTCGAGCATTTTATATGCAAGCTCGGAAAGCGGGAGCACAAGTCCTGATACGTTATCGTACGCGATTCGCTGTCCGCCGAATTTGAATGTATGTACCATTTTATATTCCTTTCTTTTGAAGAAAAAATATCCCCCGCCGCATCGGACGGGAGAATAAAACACTTCGCATATAAGCTCAGGTCCGTTTGCCAAGCTGACGTCTTAAACGTGCTGTTACACTGTTTTTTCCCTCTTTAATGCGTGTCTGCTTTGGTTTTGCAATAATGCCGCCGACAAGCGACAGGGCAATACAGCCGATATAAACGCTCACCGTCAATAACGGCGATACGCTCCCGGCGGTATCCGAGCGGAAAAAGAGAGACAACAGCCACATAACAAGAACATATCCGTAGCCGCCGATCAGTGATGCGCCAAGCCTTTGCCCTGAATCTGCCTTACTTGCGGTGATACCGCCGATAAGCGATGTGATAGCGAGCACTGCATAGGCGAATACGTGGATGAGACTGTCCGGATTCTTTGTCATAAGTGCCACCGCCGTTAATACGAGAGTTAACAGCAAGGCTAACGCAGCTGACGCAAGTGTACCTCGGAGTGACGCGGTGAGAAGTTCTTTAACTCCTGCGGCTTCGTCCTTTTGTTTTGTGTTTATCAAGCTGACTCCTCCTGACATACAAATAATTTTACTAATTTATATGCCATGGAAAGTCGACTTATGTTATTTGTCCGATGCTTTTACGTCAACGGATTTGATTGCGCTGACATGGAAACGGATGGTTGTGCCGTTGCGGCTGGTTTCGATAACAACGGTGTCTTCCTTAATGCTGACAATCTCGCCGATGATGCCGCCGATTGTTGAAACCTCGTCACCAACCTCGAGCGAATTACGCATCTCTGCCGCTGCCTTTTCAGCCTTTTTCTGCGGTCTGTACATAAGGAAATAGAAAATAGCAACCATTGCAACGAGCATTATGATTGTGCCGAGTCCTCCCATACCGCCTGTAGTACCGGTGCCGGCAGTATCGGTAGGTACTGTACCTTCAAGAAATAAATTGAGCATAATAACCTCCAAAAATATTCATTACACAATATTATAACGTATCTTTAATATAATTTCAAGAGCAAATTGTAAACTTGTTAATGTTTTCCGATAAATTCAATCTTTTTTGCTGATGTTTCCTGAATATATATCACCGAGCCGACAGACACCGCAGAGCAAACGACTATGATAAGTAGCAGATTTCCGCTGTACATAGGTATGATTAGCCCGCAGGTGTTAAAGCCGATGTGGAAAAGTATCGGGGCTAAAAGTGAGTCGCTCTTTTCAAATATCCATGCGATAAGCAGTCCCAAAAGGGAAGCGTAGATAACCTGTATCGTTATGCCGTGTATCATGCCGAAAATGCATGAGGAAATTATCATTGCCGCAAATGAGGGCAGTATTCTGCGTATACGGGTGTGAACGAGACCTCGCATTGTTATTTCCTCGCAAAGCGGCGCAAGCAGGACAGTATAAATAATCGACACTGCACTGTTCGGCATGGCTATTGTTGAAATTACAGCTTCATATTCACTTATCCATGCCTCTGGAAACGGAACAAGTGCGAGAATGTATGCCATCACGACGTTGACTGCCGCACCGAATATCGGCATAAGTATACAGCTTGCCGTCGGGATTTTCTTTAATTCGATTTCATGTATGAAATTTTTTCTTCTCAGGAGAAATATTAGCGCATAAACCGCAACTGCCAACACAGCCGCAATCACACTCAGGTGGACGATATACTTATTAATGTCTCTTAAAAAGAAAAGTGCGGCAAAGGAAACGGCAAACTGACAGCCGAGGTAGATGCCGAGGTAAAACAGAGCCGCACCGAGATTTTTAAGGGCGTTTTTAATATCCATGTATTAGCCTTTCGGTGAAAAGTGTTGTTTTTTTAATTATAGACTACACGGAGGCAAAAATAAAGCGGAATTTGTTAATATTAAAATGAAAATTTACAATAAGTGAATATACAAGCGGCGTTTTTTGTGGTACAATAAAAGCAACTACAGTTTAAAGAGGTGACGCTATGTCTGCCGACAAAATAAGAGAAATTTTCAGTGACGTTATCGGACGTCGTATACTTAAAAAAGCAATTTTTTCAAAAGCCGAGGATAAAGCAACGCAAAAAGAGGTTGCCGCATTTGCGAAAAAGTCTGATGGGACAATGCTTTTGGCGCTTGAACGCTTCAGGCGTGACAACAAGACCTTCAGGCGAAATATGCCGTTTGACGATATCTCTGAGCTTTGCCGCATGACGCTTGAAGATTACCGACAGGTCAACATAATAACAACTGCCGGTGATGTTGAAATCAAGCGCTCGAAATCGGGAAGTGTACACATTTCGGGAAAGCTTGCGACGGATGCAGAGAAAGCCGAGGTCAGCGCTGACGGTAAAAAATATATTCTTGATGCCGCGCGTGATATCGGATTTCTCCGTGAACTTGGAATTTCCGATTCAAACGGACGCATACACGACAAAAAACAAGCTAAATTCCGTCAGATAAACCGTTTTCTTGAGATTATACGCGACGTTGAGGATGAGATGCCAACCGACCGTCCGGCTGTTATCTATGACCTTTGCTGCGGAAAAAGTTACCTTACTTTTGCGGTTTATTACTATTTCACAGTCATCAAAAAGCGTGAGGTGCGGATGTACGGTGTTGACCTTAAAGCGGATGTTATCGAATACTGCAATGCGGCGGCGAAGCGTCAGAATTTTACGAATCTTTGCTTTGTCAGTGGAAATATAAACGATTATCAGCCGCCCGAAGTTCCTGACATGGTGATCTCATTGCACGCTTGTGACATTGCGACGGATATTGTTCTTGCGAATGCGATCAGATGGCAGGCAGGTATCATTCTTTCAACGCCCTGCTGTCACCATGAAATGTCAAAGCAGCTTGCCGTAAGGGCAGAGAACGCTCCCATGCGTGACGAACTTTCATTTATACTAAACCATCCGATGCTCAAACAGAAATTCTGCGACTGTGCGACGGATGCACTGCGTGTCAAGCGGCTTGAATCGGCCGGGTACAATGTTACAACCCTTGAGCTGATCGACCCCGACGACACGCCGAAAAATCTTATGATACGTGCAGTCAGGTCGGCATCCCCGTCACACAAAAGATGTACTGCGGCGTTGGAAGAATATGAGAAAATAACCGCCGCTCTCGGTGTTGCACCCTATCTTGACAGGCTTATCAGGGGAAAGGAAACGGATGGCGGCAAGTAATGCTGATTCAAAAAACAGACCTCTCCGTAAAAAGAGAGGTTTTTTCTTATTCACACTGCTTCTTCTCTCGAATACGCTTCGATATGTGCATCAGCACGCTAACGATGATCGATGCGAAGCTTACGCCGACTGCTATGCCGAGGGCAATTCCGAGTGTCGGTTTCGCATATGAGAGGAACTTTTCTTCGTTATAAAACAAAAGATTATATACAGTATAGTAAAGTCCGCGTCCGGGGACGATAGGTATTGCGCAGGGGAAAAGGAATATTACTGCCGGAGCGTGAAGTATTCTTGCAAACGATTCCGAATAAAGTGCCATGAAAAGTGACGATGTGAACGCCGAAATCATCGGGTCTCCGCCAAGCACCGCCGTCAATTCATAAACCGCTGACGTGAGAAGTCCGCCGAGTGCTGCCCAGAAAAGGCGCCTTCGTGACACCTTGAACATAAGCGAAAATCCGATTGTGCCAGTTGTTGAGGTTATCAGGCGGATAATTATTCCCATAAGCTCTTCGTTTGTTATATTCATCCTGCAACACCTCCCAAAAGGAGAATCGCGAGGGCATAACCTATTGCAATCATTACGGCGATGATGAGCGCTTGGATGATTTTGAGTGTGCCTGCAAGGGTGTCTCCGCCGAGAAGGTCACGTGCCGCATTTCCGAGTGCGAGTCCCGGGATGAGTATCATTATTGTTCCGATAATTATCATATCAAGATTATTGCCAAGCCCGATCTTCACCGACAGACAGGCAAGTATTCCCGAAACAAACGATACAAGCGTGGTTTTTGCCATCTTATTGAAATAGTCGATTTTAACCTCATCAAGAAGATACATGACAACGGCGATGAGGGAAGCACAAATGCCGTCTCGCAGAGTGCCGCCGAAGAATACCGCAAAGCTTCCTGCCGCGAGAATGTAACCGATCATTATAAGATAGAAAGGATAAACACGCTCATGCTTGATCTTGCATATTTCTGCGTCAACCTCGTCGATACTTGGCTTTTCTTCACAGATTCTTCGTGAAAGGGCATTATACAATTCAAGCCGTGTCAGATGATTTGCGATGTCGAAAATACGCCTTGACTGGGTTGAATGGGTTCCGTCGGGCATATAAATTGCGACCAGTATCAGCGAGTGGATAGAGAAAACGTCGATGTGCGCCGCACCGTATGTACGGCATACCTTTTCAATTGCCACTTCAACACGGTGAACATCAGCACCGTTTTTTAAAAGTCCCTCGCCGATGTCAAGCGCAATGCGAAGCACGTTGTCGGCAAAGCTTCCGGTGTAGGGGGTCAGGTTTGGAAGTGCCGGGTTTTCAGGGGGTGTCAATTTTTTCTCCTGCCTTTATATATGTTATTCTGCAATTGAAACGAGCTTGTTTGCTGCGTGGATATATGCAAGTATACTCGATTCGATAATATCTGTTGAAAGTCCTCTGCCGTTATAGGTTTCGCCGGCACAGTTTATTTTTACAAGAACCTCACCGAGCGTATCCTTGCCTTCCGAGGTTGAGCGGATCGAATAGCTTGCAAGGGTGTGCGGCGGAAGCTTCATTATCTTGTCGATAGCATTATATGCCGCATCGATAGGACCGTCCCCGAGGGAAACCTCCTCGTATATCTGACCGTCACGCTTCAGACGTATAACGCAGGTTGGGCTTGTGTAATTTCCGGCGTGAACATCGAAGCGGTCAAGCTCATATATTCCGGCAACATTGCGTACACGGATGAGCGCTTCAAGGTCGCGGTCTGTAACATTCTGCTTTTTATCGCATATTTGCTTGAATTTATCGAAATATTTATCAAGCTGTTCAGGCGTTAACTCAAAGCCAAGCTCGGAAAGTCGCTCCTCAAAGGCGTGTCTGCCGGAATGCTTACCGAGCACCATCTTGGACGGCTTTTTGCCGATATCCTCGGGAGACATAATTTCATATGTTTCTCTTGCGGCAAGCAGACCGTGCTGATGTATGCCCGATTCATGTGAAAAAGCGTTAACACCGACGATTGCTTTATTCATCGGGATCGTTTGACCGGTTATGTTATAAACGAGCTTACTTGTGCGCCAGATGCGTTTTGTATTGATATTGCAGGAAGCGTCAAATATATCGGCACGGGTCTTCAGCGCCATAACCACTTCCTCAAGTGCCGTATTTCCTGCACGCTCACCTATTCCGTTGACGGTACATTCGATCTGTCCTGCACCGCCGAGTACGCCTGCGAGCGAATTTGCGGTTGCACTTCCGAGGTCATTGTGACAGTGTACGGAGAGTGTCACATTGTCAATACCCTCAACATTTGCACGAAGATATTCAATCATGCTGCGCATTTCAGAGGGGGTTGTGTAACCGACGGTATCCGGGATATTTACGGTTGTTGCGCCCGATAAGATTGCGGCTCTGACTGCTTTTGCCAAAAATTCAGGGTCGCTTCTCATTGCGTCCTCGGCAGAAAATTCCACGTCCGAGGTGAACCCTTTTGCATATGCAACCATGTCTGAAATATGCTCGAGCACCTTTTCGGGTGTCATTTTGAGCTTGTATTCCATATGTATCGGCGAGGTTGCGAGGAAAAGATGTATACGTGCTGATTCTGCCGATTTTATGGCGTTATATGCCGCATCGATATCTTCGGTTATTGAGCGTGCAAGTGCGCAGACGGTTGAATTTTTAATTTCGTTTGCAATCTCGAAAACAGAATCAAAGTCTCCCTTTGAGGATGCCGGAAAGCCTGCTTCGATGATGTCAACGCCGAGCTTTTCAAGCTGTCTTGCAATTTCAAGCTTTTCCTCGGGGTTCATCGAGCAGCCCGGAGACTGTTCACCGTCCCGCAGTGTTGTGTCGAAAATTTTTATATTCCGCATGGTGATACCTTTCGTTGTTTTATCTTTTTTAATCGTCGTCACGGCTTATGAGCGAGCCGCTTCCGCGTTCAAGTGCAACAACGCCCGTGCGGCACAAAGT
>JAZNFB010000167.1:0-2449 GCA_045588895.1 Candidatus Flemingiibacterium sp. | reverse complement strand
CACCGCCGCAGGCAGCAAGAGAGGTCAGCATTGCGCCGAGAAGAAGCATCGAAAGAATACGTTTTTTCATATTGAATACCACCTTTCAAATAGATATCTTAATCGGTCACCTTTATGTAGGCTTCCATATATTCAACAGTTGTATCTTCATTAACAATAAGATACGGACAAAGCGTCGGACCAAACGCCTCCTCAGGAACAGAATAAGCAAACAGCGGCTTTTCATACCAGCGCTTGTCGTCTTCACATCCGAGGTATTCACACTTTTCGGAATTAACAAACACTCTCGGCAGATTCATTATAGCCTTTTCGGGCTCACTCACGGCGAAACGCACGGTCACCTTTGCGCCATCGGGAATGTCACCGACGTGCATCTTGAAGCAGCCGTCACGGTCAAATGTAAGCGGAAGCTGCCAGAGTCCTCGGTTTTCGGTTGGCTTGCAGGTGTTTCGCTTCCAAAGAGGTGAGCGATCCTTATAGGTGATAATGTGACGGCGATTCATTTTCAGGACCTCGTCATAGTCACCAAGCTTATTGATGAGTGTCCAGTAAAGTGCCGGACCTGCGCCGTGCCATATGTTGCCGTCCGTTATAAACGGCGCTGACTTATCAAAGGGCTCTTTTATATTCGTGTGGAACATATTGAAGAAATAAACTCTGTCTGCGCCCTGCGAATATGCATTTGCCGCACAGGCTGCAAAAGTGTCAATACTCGGAAGCATATGATCGTGTCCCTTATAGGGAGCAAATCCCGGCTCGATACAAACCGCAAGCATTGTGCCGTACGGCTTAAGGAGCGTTGACCAAAGCTTCACGGGCATATCCGTGTCATTCGATTCAAATCTTGCCGCAAGGGTTACAAGATCAACTATTCCCTCTTGCACCCACTGCATGACGTCAAGACCGAAATCAAGATCTATCTGTATATCCGGCGCGACACGAACACCGATTTTTATTTCATGGCCGTATTTTTCTTCATATTTGTGTACAAGCTCATCAATCTCACGCATAAAGCCATTCAAAATCTCAATGCCCTCATATTCGCGTCCGATTGCGAAAAGATCAAGCTCACGCTGGAAATCAAGCTCTATTCCGTAAGGATCGTAACGCTCAAGAGTTTCGTTTATGAACGCTTTCATATCCTCACGGACGATCTCGTGTCCCCAATCTCTTGCAAAGTCTGCCGCAGTGTGAACAAACTCGGGATGGAACTTGACACGGCGCACCTCGGGATGTTCATGATAGAAATCTGTAAGATTCGGAGAGGTCTCCATGCCGTGATCATGAAAATCGTTCATACGGAATGTGATCCACGGGTTTATTCCGACCTTTCTGTATTCCTCGATCTGAAGCGTGAACTCATCAACGCCGAGCACCTCATAAATATAATGTGCACCGACAACACGGGGAAGCCACTTATGATCGACGAGCTTTCCGTTTTCAACCGCTTGATGATATTTGTCAAGATAACTTGTACGTGTTTTCGACGGATATGACGAGCAGGTGTTGTTAACGCAGAGGAAATAATCCGTGATGTGCGTTCCCTCAAACTCGTGAGGTATTGCCTTAATGTCGTCAACCGTCCATGTTGGGTTAAGACCGATGGGATGCTGAAGCCCCTCGGACTCCTGATTGATAATAATTCCTTTTTTCATAGTAATTCTCTGAAATATCGGAAATGCCGCACAGAGCTGCATATTTGTCCATGCGGCATCTCATTTCATTAACCTAAAGGCTCAATATAAACCTCTGCGTGCTCCATTGTGTAGCCGCCTGCGCCCTCATAGATGATTTCAACAACGAAGTATGTTTCGTCATGAGCTTCAACGGGAACATTATAGCGAAGCACGGGATCTTCTGTGAAGACACCTGTACCGCCGGGACGTGCCGAGCCGTAGTTTTCATATGTGCAAAGCTCGGAGTTTACGTAAACCGTGGGAACAACCATATCTTCTGTGATCTTATACTCGGGGAATGAGATATCAAGCGTTACCTTTGAACCGACTGTGATATCACCGACAGGGATACGTATAATAGTTGCCGATTCGGGTACGATAGTTATGGGAAGTATTGGCTGATAGGATTTCCAATCAATCGGCGAGTCATTAAAGGTAACCGTACATCTGCGGTTCATTTCGAGAACCTTATCATATGAACCCATATTGGTTGTGAAGAACCATCTTGTATCAAATCCTTTAAGCATTGAATCGGTTCCAACAGTAACCTTGTCTTTTTCTTCAATAACACCGGTTACGCCGGTGTTCATATTAAGGATGTATACCTTATCAGCGCCCTGCGAATAAGCGTTTGCGCAGAAACCTGCATAAAGTTCAGGAGTCCAACCTGCGTTTGCCGCATACGGTGTATGTCTTACATAAGAGGTATCAATACCTGCCGCAAGTGTTACGCCAAACGGAGAGAGAATGGAGTCCCAAAGTCTTATCGGCAT
>JAZNFB010000166.1:0-3083 GCA_045588895.1 Candidatus Flemingiibacterium sp. | reverse complement strand
CTTTTCGATGGTTGTGCGCAGCAGGTGCTCAGTTGTACGCATACGAAATTCCTGTTCGATCTTTATGATCTCATCTGTATCATCATCACCTGTGCTGACGAAAACGGGACGGTGCAGCTCGCAAAGGTCTGCGATGTCGATATACTGTGCACGGCGGATCGAAATATCCTTGCCCATACCACCGCAAAGCTCGTGCGGCAAAGAAATGACAGACAGCTTTGCCTGAATCTTCGGGAAGGTCAGCTCATCGGGCACTTTATCAAACATACGCACCTCGCCGATCTCCGATTCGGGAAGATTACCGAACTTAAAAATATCGGCAACAAAAAGCACGCCGTAGAGCTTATCATAGCCGTCCTCATCGACTGTATATGCACAGACGGGAACGATACGGTACATTGATGCACCTGTTTCCTCGTAAAGCTCACGTTTTGCCGTGTCGAGTATAGACTCATCACCCTCTCTGTGACCGCCGGGCATTTCCCAGGTGGTGAAGCTGCGTCTGCGAACAAAAACGAGCTTATCCTTATGACGCGCTGCGATGACGGCAAGGGTGAATTTTTCATCATCGAATTTATTAAGCGGATGGGTTTTAACAATAAGCATACTATTTTCTCCTGCCCCTGATGCGAGGCGTTTCTCCCTCTATTACAATTATACATATATATTATACTGTAAAAACGTGTCAATGTCAAGTCGTGCGGCAAAACTTAATTGTCATATATTGATTTTCCCGTCAGATTATAGTATAATGGAGCTGTGAAACTTAAAAAGGGGTGAAGGGGATGACACTCAAGCCGAATTTTTTTGAAAGCTTTAAGTGTACAGCCGATGAATGTAACGATACCTGCTGTGCCGGCTGGGAGATATATGTTGACGCAGACACGGCGGATTATTACGCAGAGCTTGACGGTGATGACGGCGAATATGTCCGTGATAAATTGAAAGTTTGCGAGGAGGGAATGTTACTTTGCCGCGAGGGGGAGCGATGTCCGTTTCTTCGGGGTGACAATCTCTGTGAATTAATAATAAGGCTTGGCGAGGACTTGCTTTGTGATATTTGCCGCGAGCATCCGAGATTTTACGTGACGAATGAGAATTTATGTGAGGTCGGTGTTGGACTTTGTTGCCCTGAGGCGGCGAGACTTTGGCTTGACACACCGCTTGAATTTATATTTGAGGATGACGGTTATATATTGACGGAAACGGAAAAAGCCAAGCTTGAACGGCAGATGCGTATTATTGACTATATCCTGAGTGGAGACGGCACACTTGGCGAGCGTTTTTCGGAGTTGCTCGGCGGTGACGCTTCCGATTCGGAATTATATAAAAAGCTTCGGGCGCTTTATTTATCGCTTGAGGTACTTGACTCTGATTTCCCGACCCGTTTTTCAGAAGAGGCCGTTTGTATATCGGATGAACGGCTTAAAAATTTAGCGGCTTACTTTGTTTTTCGGTATTATTTTGAGCTTGGCGAGGAGCTGTGTCTCAAATTTGCCGCAGCATCGGTTATAATGATTTCTGCCATGTATGGAGAGCTTACACTTTCTGCAAAGGATTATTCGAAGGAGGTCGAATACGACACGGATAATGTTGAGCGGATATGCGGCTTTCTTGAGAGCTGCGGTTCAATTGGAGCTTTAGCGAGGAAATTTCTCAGGTAAGCCTCGGATTGACTAAGTAAATAATAAATCACACGGTTTTGTAACTTCTTCTGCCGTGTGATTTTTGTTTTATGATATCAGCCTGCGTCGTCGAGCTTTGACACATCGTTAAAATATTTGAAAAGGCGTGAAAGAAAGAGCATTTCGCTGCCCTCGTCGATGGGTGCATTGAAAATGATAATGTTGGTTTTTTGCGCATATATTTCGTAAAATATCGTGAGAGTATTGCCTTCAGCGCAGCAGTCGAACTTGATTCGGCATTGTTCTGCCATATCCTTGAGTGCGGCAAGCTCGAGGCTCAAATGAGGAACACGCTTTATAAAGTCGTCGATATTGTTTATTTTTTCGCGGTATTCCTCGGCAAGAGTGATCGTGTGTCTGATTTTCACACGGTCATTCTTTTTATCAATATCAAGATATATGTCAATGTTTCCCTCATGCGATACCGGTATTGCCGCAACGAGAATGGCGGAGGTTAGAATGTATATATGCTTTCTGCTGCAGTAGGTTGAAAATACTGTCTGCGGCTTAACGTGAAATTCGGCGTGACCGCCTATATTTATTAAAGTTCCGGTGCACCATTCCATAATATCGAGAAGTCCCTGTGCGATATCGGTCTTAACCGGAAGTAAATGCTGATTTGAAAAGGCGCACAGTCTCGATATGCGCAGGCAGCAGAGCTCGAGCCTTGATATCGGAACTGTCTTGCTGTTTATAAGATCGTTGACGGTTTTTTCAAGGGTTCTGAATGCAGAGCTTATATACCACACATCGTGGGTGCGCAGGAATACTATCTGCGGTTCTATGACAATTGCGCGGTAATTTTCACCGTTCACCGTGCCCTGTGTTATTATCGCGTATGATTGTGAGGTGTTCGTTTTGAACTGTGTGCAAAAGGGGAGCTTATCACTGCTTGAAATCCTGTCAGCGGCATCATCCGGTATATGATTTGCCATGTTGCCGTTGACAGCGGGACGTCTGAAGTTTTTCCTTGCGCCGATGCTTTTGGAAGCAACAAGCAGCTCGTCGTCACAAACGAAGACGGGGATAACCGATTGCTTCAGTGTGGAGGCGTCTGCAATTTTTCGCAGGTTTTGATTGCATTGTCTCACTGTGGCGTTCCCCCTTACGTATGGTAGATTACACCTAAATTATACCATTTTGAGCTTATATTGTCAAGCCTGTGTGATGTGGAAAATAATTATTGACATTTTTTGGGTTTTGTGATATAATCAAAATTGCCAAACTAACTTAATATATGTAATGCAAGGGGATATTTTTTCTTATACGGAATAATTATGCCTTTTTTTGCCATAATTACATTAACATGAATTTGATAAAAATGCAAATTCCCTATGATGTAATTGTGGTTATTCCCGATTCATATGAAGTTAGTTTGGCGACTATCGGGGTTTGCGT
>JAZNFB010000165.1:0-2221 GCA_045588895.1 Candidatus Flemingiibacterium sp. | reverse complement strand
AGTACGTCGATACCTTCGTTAAGGAAGCTTACAACCATTTCACGGTGTATCTGATCGGGCGTTACAATGCAAACAGCATCGATTATATTTTTGTCAAGTAACTCACGGTAATCGAGAAATTTGTTTTCAATGCCGTAGATTTTTGCGTTTTCCTCGAGGATTTCGGGATCGTTATCACAGATTGCACTGAGCTCTGCGTTTTTATTTGCGAGGATACCCTCGATGTGTCTTTTTCCATGTGTTTTCAAGCCGATTACGGCGAATTTGAGTTTGTTCATTATTATGTTCCTTTATAGCTTAATATATTTTCCAAATGCCTGTGCGGTATATGCCGCTTCAACCGTTTTTTGAACGAATATTGCATCATCTGCGCCGATTATTGGCTCGGTGTCATTAATTACAGCATCCGAAAAGGCTGTGATTTCCTTTTCATACATATTTCCGCATTTCGGCTCGATTTTCTTGAAGCTGCTTCCTTGTCGGTTCTGATTTGCGTCGTAACCGTTATTTTTGTCCTCGGTGTAAAGAAGCATTTCGCCCGATTCAACCTGACCTATAGTACCCTCTGCCAAAATACTTCCGCAAGTCCCGTAAAGCTCTATTCGACAACGTGCCGCATTATCGGGGATGTTAAAATTGGTGTCGATAAATGCCGTTGCGCCGTTGTTCATTTTTAAAAGAACCGCTGCACAGTCCTCGGCGTTATATGTAAACGTCTGATTTTGCACAAAGCCGCATACGCTCTCTGCTTTTGTTCCCGTGATATACTGCAGAAGGTCGATGCAGTGTATGCCCATATCCATGAGTGCGCCGCCGCCCGAGCGAGCTTTGTCTTGCCGCCAATTATCGGGAATTTCAGGGTACATACAAGTCAGCTGTGCACGCATTGAAACGATATTTCCGAGAAGTCCGTCTTCGATTATTTCTTTCATTTTTTGATGATATGAGGAAAAGCGCATCATGAGCCCCACTCCGAGCTTTACACCCTGCTTTTTGCAGTATTCGCTTATCTCCTCCGATTCGGCGACTGTGAGTCCCATAGGCTTTTCAAGGAGAATGTGCTTTTTTGCGTCTGCCGCCATTATTGCCTGACGCTTATGGCAAAAGACGGGTGTTGCTATGTAAACGGCATCAATTTCATCGAGTGCTAAAAGCTCATCTTCGTTTGAAAATGCATATTTTGCGCCAAATTCATCTTTTACCCTCTGTGCCGCAGCAAAATCGGTGTCCATAACCGCAACAAGCTCACTGTTTTTTGAGAGCATCATTCCGGGAATGGTTCTTCTGTATGCAATTCCACCGCATCCGATAACGCCCCATTTTATTTTCACGGTCATCTTCCTTCCTGCATTTCCATAACCGATTCGAGAACTGCGTCTGCCATATATTCAAGCTGCTCATCCGAAAGTCCGTAAAGCGGCAGATGTGTATAGCTTCGGTAGAAAAGCTCCTCGCAGTTCGGGCAGGCTTTTGCAATTTCGTCGGAATCGTAGCCCATATCGCTGACTATCTTGAAGCGGTAAAGCGGACCGAAATGTGCTATTTGTGTTACGCCCTTTTCGTCGAGCTTTTTCTTGAGAAGTTGTATGTCACCGCCTGCCTTTTCGGGATCAATGCGCAGGAGATAAAGGTGGAAGGTCGGCTTTATATCTTTGTTTCCGAGGTCCTGAGGGAGTATGGCATCATTTTCTTTGAAGCGCTCGGTTAAATAAGCCGCCGCATTTCTTCGCTTTTCGATGATTTCTTCGTTTCGTGTTATCTGAAGCGAAAGTCCGAGCGCCTGAATTTCGGTTGCGGAGGCGTTACCCGGAACGAATGGCTTCTCTTTGCCTCGGATGGGTGTGATATTATAAAGCCAATCTTTAATGGGACAGGTGAAGTCCATGCCGAGGAAGCGTGCACGCTTAAGCTCACCGCCGAAATCGGGAACTGTTGTTGTAACGATACCGCCCTCGCCAAATGACGTGATATTTTTGACCTCATGCAGAGAAAACGCCGCAAAATCGCCGATGGTTCCAATCTTCTTGCCTTTATATTCCGCACCGAAGGCATGAGCCGCATCCTCAAGCACAAGTATGTTGCGCTCTTTTGCAATTTCCATTATGGGATCCATGTCAACGGGATAGCCGCCGATATGTACGGGGACGATCATTTTGGTTTTATCGGTTATTTTCCTCTTTACGTCCTCGGGATCCATATTTATCGTTTTAGGATCAACATC
>JAZNFB010000164.1:0-2219 GCA_045588895.1 Candidatus Flemingiibacterium sp. | reverse complement strand
GGTTCCGACTGCGGTGTCGTCCTGGTATCGTAATTCAAGACGGAAGTGAAGCTTTTCAATTCGCTGTGCTGCACAAACGGTGAGCTTGAAACGAAGCTCCTCGCCTTCTTGGTATACTGCCTGCTCCTTATCGAGCACTTGAAGTCTTAGCATCTTTGCTTTAGGTGATGAAATGGCATATGTCTTTGTACCGCGGTTTGTCAGATCAACGTCAAGCGAGTCGATGGAATTGTTGATACCCATATAAACACCGATACCGTCTTCAACCGCACCGTCATATATAATCTTGCCGCCGTCGAGCACGACACAGCGGTCGCAAAGCTGGCGTATCGTGTTCATATTGTGTGAAACATAGAGAACGGTACGGCCCTCTTTTTTTGCCGCGTCACGCATCTTGTCAAGACATTTCTGTTGGAATGCCATATCGCCGACTGCGAGCACCTCATCCATTATCATAATTTCGCTGTCGAGATGAGCCGCAACGGAGAATGCTAATTTTACATACATACCCGATGAATAACGCTTGACCGGTGTATCAATAAAATCGCGCACCTCGGAAAAATCGATGATGTCTTCCATTTTTTCATCTATTTCAGCCTTGGTCATACCGAGAATAGCACCGTTCATATATATGTTTTCCCGTCCCGTCATTTCCGGGCTGAATCCTGTTCCAACCTCGAGCATAGATGTGATACGTCCGTAAATGTCGGCGCATCCCTCTGTTGGTGCAGTGATACGCGAAAGAATCTTCAGCAGCGTTGATTTGCCCGCACCGTTGCCGCCGATGATTCCTATTGCTTCACCCTTGTATATAGTCAGGTCAATGCCATTGAGAGCCATAAACGAGTCGCCGCGGAGTCTGACATTCTGACCGATTTTGGTGTTGGGATCTTCCTTTTTTCGGATTCTTGCCCACCAGCTTTGCAAATCGGCAGTGAGTGTTCCGCCGCCAATCTGACCGAGGCGATATTTCTTTTTTAAGCCTTGTATCTTTATTGCGATGTTTTCGCTCATAAACAATACCTCGTTGTTATACCGTGTCCATAAAGGTCTTTTCAACCCTGCTGAAAATTATTACGCCAAACGTTACAGTAACTAACATCACGCCGATGGAAACCATCCAATAGATTGGATTAACGTCACCAACTCCGAGGAATATCCATCTGAAGGTTTCAACGGCACAGGTGGTGGGATTCAGCATGATAAGCTTGTAAAAAACACTGCCTGCGAGTGTTGATGCAGGGTAGACTACGGGAGTTATATACATCCAAAGCTGTACGCCGAAGGTTACAAGCATTGCAAGGTCGCGGTATTTCGTTGTCAGGCTTGAAACTATGATACCGAATCCGAGTCCGAGCAGACCCAGATAGAGAATAATAAGCGGAAGGAGAAGTATACCGATATAATTGGGAGCTATCGCGTCCTTTGCGAGAAAATAGATCCAGAATACAACGAACATTGCAAACTGAACAAGGAAATTGATCGCAGACGACAAAACAGTCGAGATTGGACTTGCGAGCCTTGGGAAATAGACCTTACCGAAAACACGTGAGTTACTTGAGAATGTCAGTGATGTTTGATTAATGCAGGTCGCGAAAAAATTCCAGACAGCTGTTCCGCCCATGTAGAAAAGTATCTGTGGGATACCGTCTGTGGAAATGTTTGCGATGTTACCGAAAACAAGAGTATAGATAAGCGTGGTTAAGAGCGGCTGGAGTATTATCCAGGCAGGACCGAGTATTGTCTGCTTATAAATCAGTATAAATCTGCGCTTTGTAAACAGCCATATAAGGTCTCGGTATTGCCACAACTCACCCAAATTTATATCAAACCATCCGTTTTTTGCTTTCAGATGGGTGTGATACTGCTTTGTTTTTTCTTCCATGTGCTTCTCTCCCGATAATATAGGAAATAGGATTAAAACTTTCTCCAGACCATTTTGTTAACGACGCCCGTATAAGACTGGATGATCTTGACAACCTTTGTTGAAACATTTTCTTCAACATAAACGGGAACGGGAATGCCGTAATCACCGTTATTATTCATGTCAACCGCAGTTTCCACAGCCTGAAGCAAGCTTGCCTCGTCGATACCTGCAAGAATGAAGCAGGCCTTGTCGAGCGCTTCCGGACGTTCTGTTGAAGTGCGTATGCAGACTGCAGGGAAGGGATTGCCGATGCTTGTGAAGAAAGAGCTTTCCTCGGGAAGTGTACCACTGT
>JAZNFB010000163.1:0-8223 GCA_045588895.1 Candidatus Flemingiibacterium sp. | reverse complement strand
GAACGGGAGCATACCCCAGTTAATGAGGTTGGAGCGGTAACGCTTGGTTGCATATTCAATAGCGATATTTGCCCATCCGCCGAGCACCTTCTGGCAAGATGCCGCCTGTTCACGAGCTGAACCGTCACCGGGCTTGTTTGCATAAACAACGCTTCCGATACCGACATTTGCCGCATTCACGCCCGGCTTGATTTCACGTATCTTTGCAAATACGTCTGCAAGCTCGCCGGATGCAGTGTCTTCGCCTGCTTCACGTGCCTTTTCAAACTTCTGAACCTCTTTTGCTCTGCCGACATATGCAGGATCTTTTCTTGAAAGTGCAAATTCGGAAAGCTTCATGGGGTTTGAACGGTAAGACGAGGTTTCGCCCGAGGGAATAAGCTCATCTGTTGTGGTTACGGGGTCTGTTATAAGGGATGCGACGCGGAGAAGAAGATCCTCGGTCAGAGCCGGCATTACGGGCCAGTCTGCGATATTAGGACCGATCTTTAATTCTGCCGCAGTGTCAGCCTTACCGAAGCCGCGGTATACACGGTGATCGTATACGGTCGAATCAAACTTATAGTCAGGCGTTGTGTATGTAACGTCAATTTCGGTTGCCGGAGTGAGGATACCGCCGTTTCTTGCGGTTGCGGCGATTGAACGTGCATCCATGAGTGCAACTGCCGCAATCTGACCGTTACCCGGCTTTGAGCCCTCACGGTTCGGGAAGTTTCTTGTTGAATGACGGATGGAAAGGCCACCGTTTGCAGGAACGTCACCGGCTCCGAAGCAAGGTCCGCAGAATGCAGTACGCAGAGTTACGCCTGCTTCCATAAGCTTCGCCGCCGAGCCGTTGCGAACAAGCTCAATATATGCCGGCTGGCTTGCAGGATATGCGGAGAGATTGAATGCGCCGCAGCCCGTCGAATGTCCTGCGAGGATATCAGCCGCCGCAACGAGGTTATCGAATGTACCGCCTGCACAGCCTGCGATAACGCCCTGGTCAACCCTGATGCCGTCCTTTGTGATCTTATCGGTGAGCGAGAGCTTGATATTCGGGTTGTCAAGCTGCTCTGAAACACTCTGCTCACATTCATGAAGAATATCTTTTGCATTGTCGATAAGATTACGGATTGTGTACGTATTGGAGGGATGGAATGGAAGCGCGATCATCGGCTCAACACGGGAAAGGTCAACCTTAACAACACCGTCGTAATATGCAACGTCACCGGGAGTAAGCTTTTTATAAGCGTCGCTTCTTCCGTGGAGATCGAAATAACGCTTGGTTTCGTCATCGGTCACCCAGATGGAAGAAAGACAGGTTGTTTCGGTTGTCATAACGTCAATACCGTTACGAAATTCTATCGGGAGATTTGCAATACCGTCGCCGACAAATTCGAGAACCTTATTCTTAACAAAACCGTTCTTAAAGACAGCACCGATAATGGCAAGTGCAACGTCCTGCGGTCCGACACCGAGCTTCGGCTTGCCTGTCATATGAACGGCAATAACATCGGGACGCTTGATATCGTATGTACGGCAGAGAAGCTGTTTAACAAGCTCGGGACCGCCTTCGCCGATAGCCATTGTGCCGAGCGCACCGTAACGTGTATGGCTGTCTGAGCCGAGAATCATACGTCCGCAGCCGCTCATCATCTCACGCATATAGGAGTGAATAACCGCAATGTGCGCAGGGACATAGATACCGCCGTATTTCTGTGCGGCCGAAAGACCGAATACGTGGTCGTCCTCATTTATTGTACCGCCGACAGCACAGAGGCTGTTATGACAGTTTGTGAGCACATAGGGGATCGGGAATTTTTCAAGTCCGCTTGCACGTGCCGTCTGAATAATGCCAACGTAGGTTATATCATGAGATGCCATAGCATCAAATTTGATTCTCAGGTCATTTTCGCTCTCTGCAGTATTATGAGCAGTGAGAATACCGTAAGCAATTGTATTTTTCTTTGCGGTGTCCTTTGATGTGCCGCTTTTGCCGAGAGATGTAAGCTTTGCCGCGGCATCGGCGGTATCCTCGATGAGAGTATTACCGTCAACGAGATAAGCACCGTTCTTTATAAGTTCAACCATTTTTATGTCCTCCGTATTTTGGGTATTAAATATTATTACCTTAATATGATATCATGAATTTATGAATATTTCAATAGATAAGCGCGATTTTATATAAGTTTTGAAGAAATATTGCCCCGGCGCAAGCCCCTCTTACGCAAAACAAAAGGACTGCCGTAAAAAAGTGACAGTCCGGTTGTATATATTAACTGTGTGCCTCGGGATCGATCATCTCGCCTGCCATGAGCTTTTCGGCATCGGTGATGACCTTTGTAACCTTGTCGCGAAGGACATAAAATTCTCCCTCTCCGTTTACGGTATAGTAAGCGCGGCGAGTGCTGTACGGATAGAATTTGTACTCGGTCACCTGTCCTGCACGTGTCTCGATAGTCAGCGCAAGATAAGGCTCGCTTTCCAAAACAAGCGCGTCTGCCGCCTCTCTGTCAAGATCCTCATATACATAATCCTGCATATGTATCGTCAGAAGCACATGATAAAACTTCCTGAAAATCGACACATCAGGTGCTGTTTTACTCTCGTTTTCGAATACTGTCAGCTCCGTATCAACGCCGTCAAGGGTGAACGTATACGAAGCCGTGTCGCTTTCGACCTTGACCGTTTTTATATCGTTAATGTTCTTCATGAATACCGGATAATCAACCCACTTGACGCTCTCCCATTCGAGCCATGCAAGCTGTTCGCCGTCAACCTCCGCAATAAGGTCATAATACGACGAATAAGCATAATAGTTGCCGTCCTCGTTCTTTTCGCTGAACTCAACAGCCTGGTCAATTCCACCATAGGTATAATAGATACCGAATGCCGCCGTGTCAAGTCCAAACGCGGCAAGCTCCTCGTCGGTCGGCTTATATGCGAGCGTCGATTTTCCCGTGAAATCCATTATCGCTTCAAGTGCCGTGAGATAATTTGTGCTGTTAAGGGAATAATTTGCCGGAGCAAGCATCTTATACGCTGTAATTGCGGCGGCTGCCTTCTGCTCCTCCTCATCAAGGTACATTACCTGCAGTGCCGTCTCATCACCGCGCATGAGCGTAAACTTTCTGATCATGAAATAATCGTTCTGCGCCATCGTCAGAGCAAGCCTCGGCGTCAGCATTTCTTCAAGCGATGAAAAGATCGTCTTTGCAATTGTCGTACCGACGATATAAACGGCATCTCTGCCTGCATAGCGTGCATAATAGCCCTGTCCCGATGGGGTTTTATCGCCGATATAAACGGTGTGCACCGCGCCTTCACGTGTGGTTAGCGTGTAGCTTACTGGATTCGCGGCTTCATCAAGTCCGTATTCGGTGAAATCGTCACAATCCTCATACAAACGCTCGGATGCACCCATCTGTCCGACACTTGATGTCAGCGACGATAAAAGCGTGGTGTCATAAGGCGCATTAACGTGTCCGATAAGTGAAAACTTCTTGTTTATTCCGCTGTAGACAAAGCCGTAACCGCCCTTTTCGTTGTCAACCTCGATTTTGGCGATATCGTCCTTGGTGAGCTTTTCATAGAGGAGCAGCGTATTGTTTGTTCCGAGTGCTTCACCCGGTAACAGCTCGACGCTTTCCGCTTCTGTCTCATTTCCCTTTTGTAAATACGGAGACACAACAAAACGGTAAAGCAGCACTGCGGCAATAACTACCACGGCAAGTACAGCAATTGTGAGCTGCTGTTTTTTTGCCGAATTTTTCTTTTTTATCGGCTTTTTACCGTTTTCGGGATCGGAGCCGAACAGGGTTGATCTTTCTTTGTCAAAACCGTTATTATTCTCTGTCATGCGTGCTTTCTCCTGATATAAACCACAAGTCCTATTGCGGCGATCGCTCCCGGAATTATTGCAACGGTAACCCATGTCCATGCGTGTGAAGCGCCGGTGGTGATGCTGATATCGTTCGATTCAAAAACCTTGAGCTCAAGCTCGATCGGAACCTGTGTCTTGCCCATTTCGCGCATCATTGTGTAAAGAATGTAACTGTTTGCATATGTGGGCTTCAGTGCCTGATCGGAAGCAAATTCGGTTGAACCGACTGCAAAAACATATGCCGGATGAGGTGTATTATCAATGTACCGCGCCTCCTGGCTGACAACAACGAGAGGATAACGTCCACCCTCAACAGTGCCGTCATCCGCGTGACGTTCAGCCGTGCCTGCCGAATATACCGCAGCCGAGACCTGACGTCCATTGCTCTGATTCGATTCCCAGAGAATGTTTACCGGACGGGCATCCTTAACGATGGTTTTCGGTGGTGTTCCGCTTGAAACAAGCTCGCTGACAAGCTTTGCGCCAAGGGTATCGTCAAGCGAATAGTTTCCGACTATTGTGAAGGTGTCTCCGCCCTCGGAATTTGTTGTATCCTTAAGCTTTGCATCGTCAAATTCGATTCCCCATTCGGAAAGGAAGGTTTCAAGCTCGGGAAGCTCCTGTGCATCCGGCTCCATGAAAACCATCAGGCTTCCGAAGCTGTCAAGAAAATCGTCTATCTTTTCAATTTCAGACTTTCTACCGTTTGTATATTCGGAAATTCCCTCAAAATCGTATTTGGGACCCGAAATTACAATGATACGTGCACTCTCATCAATTTCCTCTTTGGAAAGGTCAATCGGGAGCACGGTAAAGCCGGCATCGGTAAGAAGCTGTGCGAGTCCTTCGGAGATGGTTTCGCCGTGAGTGTTTGTGAAATATGCGACCGGCTGTTCAATCTGTACACACTGAAGCATCGCCGTTATGAGACGAAGCTCACCGTTGAACGCCCAGGGGTCCGAATAGCTTTCGTCATTATAATAGAACATATTCACCATGTTGAGCGCACGGAAAGCGCCGTTCTCATTTTCAACGATAACTGTTGACGAGGTAAAGACGGTGTCCTCTGTCGATTTGTATTTATCGAGCTTTGAGGGATTTTTGTTAATGTCTATGTAATCATAGGAAATATTGTCATATTCGGCGCATATCTCTTTGACGAGGTTCAGCACCATATTTGTCATATAGTTGCCCTCAAGCTTATCAAATGGCACACAGAAATGCACCGTTATATCGGATTCAATCTCATCGATAAGCTCACGTCCTGCATCGGAAAGCTCGTAAAGCTTACTTTCAGTCAGGTCAACATACCAGTTATTTTTATAAGCAAATGCCGAGAAAAGAACATTAACAACAACCACCGCGGCAATAACAACAACCGAAAGCGCAACCGAGATGGCACCGAATTTGAATTTTCGTGCAGCAGCTAATTTTTTTTGATTCACGATTGACACCCCCTATCACGACCAACGGCGTTTCTCGTAAAGACGCACCGTCAAGAAAAGGAAAATAAAGCTGATTGAGAAATAGTAAAGCAGTGAAGCGAGGTCAATGATACCGTAGCCGAAGTTTGCAAAGCGGCTGAAAACCGATATCCAGCTGAGCACGACTCTTACTGCATAGGAATCAACATAGCTGTTCACGGCCTGTATAAACAGCATGAAAAGCACGACAGCCATTGTTCCGACGGCGGCGACCATCTGATTTTCGGTCAGAGCAGAAACGAAAACTCCGATTGAAATAAATGCCGCACCGATAAGAAGCACGCCGAGCGAATTTGAAAGAATGACTGCCGTATTTGGCGCACTGTAGCTATATAAAATTGTGAAATTGACAAAATTGCCTATGATGAAGGTTCCTGCGAACATGGTAAAGGCGGCGAGGAATTTGCCGAAAACCATTCCGAAAAGGCTGACGGGGGAGGTTAAGAGCAGCTGTTCGGTTCGGGTTCTTCTCTCCTCGCTGAAAAGCTTCATTGTCAGCATTGGAGCGATAATTATAAAAATAAATATGATAAAGTTAAAATATCCGCCAACATCTGTTGTAATTCTGCCAACATAAGTCATGCTTGAAAAGAGAAAAGCGTTGACGGCAAGGAACATCGCGATGAAAACGTAACCGATCGGCGATGTGAAATAGCTTTTCATTTCGCGCTTGAATATTGCAAGCATCAGTTCTCATCCTCCTTTGCCTGATTTTCGGGAATTTGCGTCTTGATATCGAATCTCGGCTTTGCGGTTTTATTTTCCGCGCCTGAATATTTTTTGTCAACAAGAGAAATAAAGATATCCTCAAGGCTTGTATTCTGTTCGGCAAGCCCGATAAGCGGCATACTGTTTTCGGCGAGAGCGTTGAAAAGTGACTTGCGGATATCAACGCCTGCGCTCGATTCGATCGAATAAAGGTAGCTGTCGCCCTCGCGCTCACCGATAACATCTGCATGAGTTATCTCGGGAATAGCACGCAGAACGCGGAGAACATCACGTTGTACGCCGCAGATACGTGCGTCAAGTCTGCGGTTCGTTCCAAGCAGATTTACTGCGTTCTCGATTTTTTCATCGGCAACGAGCTTACCGCCATTTATGATAAGTATACGGCTGCAGACCGCCTGAACCTCGGAGAGGATATGTGTCGACAAAATGACCGTGTGATTCTCGCCAAGGGCACGTATAAGCGCACGTATCTCGATAATTTCCTTGGGATCAAGACCGATCGTCGGCTCGTCAAGTATGATTATCTGCGGATTACCGACAAGAGCCTCGGCAATTCCGACACGCTGTTTATAGCCCTTTGAGAGATTTTTGATAAGTCTGCCGCGCCTATAGTCGTCGAGTATTTTAACGATCTGACAGATCTCCTCAAGATGCTTTTTGCGGTTGAGCGTACAGCCCTTGAGGTCATAAACGAAATTAAGATACTCGCGGATTGTCATATCGGGATAGAGCGGCGGCTGCTCGGGAAGATAACCGATCATTCGTTTTGCGCCCATCGGGTCGTCGAGAATGTCAACCCCGGCGACTTCAACCGTACCCGAGGTTGAGGAGAGATATCCCGTTATCATATTCATCGTTGTGGATTTACCTGCGCCATTCGGGCCGAGAAAGCCGACGATCTCGCTCTTTCCAACAGAGAAGCTTATATCGTCAACCGCATATTTCGAGCCGAAGCGCTTGACTAAGTTTTTAACCTCAATCATAGTTTGCGTTGTCATTTATTTCCTCCCATAACAGTGGTGACTGTTTTTCTTAAAAAATCCCGACAAAATAATGTCGGCATGAGAAAAGTATATCATAATATTTTGAATAAATCTTGAACGTACATATAATAGTAGCAAATATACAAAAAACATTCCGAAGCACGTCACACAAACATCACAGTGAAATCACCGAGAGCATTGTTCCGCGCACGCCGTGCGAATAGCGATGGGAATAGAAAAGCGACGGCTCACAGCAGGTGCACCGCTCACAAATATCAATGTTACATTCGCAAAGTCCCGTCTCGAGCAGTATACGCCGGTTCATTCCGACGATATCAGCGAAAAGTCTGCGCTCACGCTCGAAAATAAACTCATGTGCCGTTTTTTCTCCGGCAAGCGATATGACCGATTCGCGAAAATCTTCTCCAACCTCATAGCAGCAGGAATGTATCGCTGGTCCGACAGCCGCGCGTATGTTTTTGGCATTTGCACCGAGCGCGGACATTTTTTTTACACATTCTGCGGCAATACCCGAGACCGTACCTCTCCAGCCTGCGTGCACTGCGCCGATTATATGAGCATCGGGATCACAGAAAAGGATTGGCACACAGTCTGCAGTTTTAACCCCGAGCGTCACGCCCTCGCGGTCGGTTACATACCCGTCGCATCCCTCGTCACACTCAAGAAAATAACCTTCGCCGCGCATATTTTCATTGGCATAGACGACACGTGAAGAATGTATCTGATGTCGGCTGATGATGCTTTCGGCGCTGACGTTGACTGCCTTTGAAAAGAGGCGTAAATTTTCAAGCACGGTATCCCGGTCATCTCCGCGTCGAAACGCAAGATTAAGTGATGCTGTGTGAGCTTCGGTGCTGACGCCGCCAACACGCGTGGCAAAACCATGCCGCACCGGTATAATATCGGAGCGGAGATATTTAACGCCGTTTGGGGCGGTTATAAGGGTGAATGGCATAGTGGGGCTCCTTTTTTGGGGATAGGTGGGATTTTGAAGTGCAATGCTTCGAGTAACACAAAGCCTTCCCTCGGTGGAGAGGTGACGAGCGTAGCGAGACGGAGAGGGAATCGCTTCCGTGTATCAAATCACAAACAGCTTTATAACCTTTATCGCACTGCCGTCCGGATAGTCGCGCACCTCACC
>JAZNFB010000162.1:0-2175 GCA_045588895.1 Candidatus Flemingiibacterium sp. | reverse complement strand
AAGAAGCACCTCACGTTTGTCAAGCTCCGACGGACGAGTCTGATTAAATTCATAAAGCTTGTCAAGACACTTCAGCTGCTCTTTCATTATTTCTTCATCGCCCGGCAAATAAAGCTCGCCGGAATGAAGCTTATCAAACTTTGTCATACCGTCACCTCACATCTTGATTGTAGCTTGTCAAAGGTACTTGCTTATCTCGCTGATAAGATTTTCCGCATATACGCTGAAGCCTATATCCTTGGGATGTATCCCGTCCGTATAGAATGCACCGTTGTGAGGAGCAAGCTTACTGCCGTTTATAAGCGTTACGTTTTCAAGACCGGCACTGTTCGCTTCAAGAATCTCATGTACCTCTGTATATTCGCCGCCAAAAATTTCTGAATAGCTCTTTGAAGTCCAGATCGGAGATATGACAAAAATCTTTGCGTCGGGGAATTTTTTCGAGAGCTTCAAGAGATATTCGCGGCTGTTATTTGTAAGCTGATCACGTGTCTGCACCGACCAATCGTTAATTCCGTACGCAACGGTGACAATCTCCGGGCAAACAGGCTCATTTAGGTCAAGTATTTCGGGAAAGAATCTATCGTTTGAAACAGCCTTGTTGTATGAATCAAGTCCGAGCACACGTGATATACGTGAAGCATAAGAAAGCGACGGATATTCGGCATAGTAACCGTGAGTTATTGAGTCGCCGTACATGATCGCCACCCTGTCTCGCTTCTTCGGCACAAGATATGAACCGTCGTCAAGCGTTATACCAGAAAGCGACGTTGCCTTACTCCACGGGAAATATACCTCGACGGTTTTCACACCTTCGCCGAGCGGAATTTCTGCGTGTACATTTTTTTCAAGTCGGTCAAGCCCAAGGTGTCCGACAAGTGAAGCGTTTATATAAACATCAAAATAGCCAAGCGCCGCACTCCATTCACCATTATGACTGTAATTAAACGCGAATGAGGATGAATCGGTTTCAAACGAAAGTCTTATGCCTGCCGTAGTCAAGGTTCTTTCGAAGAAGTCACTCTTGCGTATGGTTTTATAACATTCAGACTGGTCTCTCGTAAAACGGTAAAACGAAAATTCGCCGTTATCCTCAGTGATTTCAGCCGCACCGAAGGTAATTGATTTTATCTTATTTAAATTAAGGTTCATATGTATATTCTCCCAATGTCGTTTCTCTGTAACAATTATATCATAAAACGCCGTCTATGTCACGCCAAAAGCAAAAGTTTCACAAAAAATTAATAGAGATGGGGAGCGACCTTCCTTTTTGATGTCACCGGCTTATAAACTGTGTTGTATATGTACCGTGTTATATATAAATATATACTTAATTTTCCGAAAAACAATTGACTTTAAGAAACAATATGTTATAATAAATATACCACATACACGTCCTGACCTATATTTATACTACTATCCGATTGGGACATATTTATTTCAAAAAACGTCCGCTCAGACTATTGCGCAAAATTAAATTTTATGTTATCATTAGTAGTGGACGATTGTGGCATTTAATCACCTTGAGATTTATCTTTGAAATTCATATCGGGAGGATCAATATGCAGCCACAAACCTTTGATTTCTGCGGCTATGAGAAAATACGCGAAAAGCCCGATGGAAGACATTATATGGACACAACTCTCCTATTGTCCTCCGAAGCACATTCCCACACCGAAGCATTTGAACTCTTTTTTGTTAAACGTGGGAAATGCACCATTGAGGTCTCCGCCATCAAGCATGAGCTTTACATGAACGACATACTCATCGTTCCTCCGAATATACTCCATTTCACAAAATCGTTATCGGACGATGCTGTTGTAACCTGCCATCCCTTCGCTATGCAGGAAAACTCAAAAAGAGATGCATTCATCAGCATGGTGTCTCCCTGCCTTAGGGTGACTGCCTCGCCGCTTCTTATCACGCTGTGGGACTATCTCGATCTCAGCGAAAGCACCAAAGCGTTATACACAAAGCGAAAAGAGCTTATAAGCAATCTTGTTTTTGCGGAGCTTGTAACGCTCGTTACGGAAAAATCGGAGAAATTCGCGAAGATTGAAGACTCAAAAACAAAATCGTATATAGAGATTATCGACAGCTTCTTTTCTAATCCCGATAATTATAGCCGAACAGCCGAAGACCTTGCAAATTCACTTCATATTTCCACCCGTCATC
>JAZNFB010000161.1:0-6617 GCA_045588895.1 Candidatus Flemingiibacterium sp. | reverse complement strand
GGTTCACTGCCGTCTGCGTAAACGATGGTCATCTTTGCATAGTTGTCTGTACCTGTGAGGTTAGCAGTGTTGATCGCAAAGTCGAGAGAGAGGCTCGAACCAAGAGTCATGGTAACGCCGGAGAGATCGAACTTGTTTGTGATTGCTGTGTATACGTTGTATGCGTCGTCGGTTTCGATTACTTCGTAGCCGTCTGCTGCAACGACATATGCTGTGTAACCATTCTTGATAATGGAAACTTCCTTTGCAACCTCAACAGCAACCTCGATATCTGCAAGGAGAGTGATGTCGCCGTCTGCTGCAAGTGCTTCGTCGATTGTTGCGTAGTAAACGTCGCCAACCTTTGCAACAGCGTTAGCCTCTGCAACGAGTGCGTCGTATGCTGTTCTTGCTGCTGTGAGTGCTTCGTAGTTGGTAACGAGAGCCTTCTGATCATCAGTAAGATCAGCGTAAGCCGCTTCTGCTGCGATGATTGCTGCTTCGGATTCGAGAGTTACATCTCCGATTGCGTCAATTGCATCGATAACGAGCTGTGCCGCTGCCGCATCTGCTTCTGCCTTTTCTGCTGCTTCAACAAGTGCGTCGTATGCAGCTCTTGCCGCGGTGAGGCCTGCGTAGTTTGTTACATAAGCCTTCTGTGCAGCGGTGAGTGCCGCGTAAGCTTCCTCTGCCGCGATAATAGCCGCTTCAGATTCGAGGGTTACATCGCCGATTGCCGCAATTGCATCAATAACGATCTGTGCTGCTGCCTTGTCTGCTTCTGCCGCAGAATTATCAACTGCGATTTCGAGATTCTTAACTCTGAGGTTGAGCGCGCTGTCAAGAGTGAATACGAGATCGCTCTTCTTGGTTGCCTCGGTCAATTCGAAAGCGAATGTTGCAGTGGTCCATGCATCAGCCTTGACTGCTACACTGTTGTCAGCCATGTTAAGAGTGAGCGCTGCAACGTTATCGTCTGCAATTAAAGCGCCGTTCTCGAATGTATACTTATTGAAATCAATTTCATTGAGTCTGAAATTACCTATAACGGTGTAAAGACCTGCCGCGAGGGTTTCGTCGCTGTTAAACTCAAACGCTGTGTTAGTTTCGCCTGCCGGAACAACGAGATATCCGCAGTCATCAGCAACATATTCTGCAGTCACATTTCTATAGTCATCTGCGGAATTGCTGGGGAGCCAGCCTGCCGAACCGTCGAATCTGATGCCGGTATTTACAGCGAGGTTTTCGGTTGTTCCCGTTTCAACAATAGTCAGATCCTTGACTTCAAACGGAGCAACACCGTGACCTGCACTTGTTCCGAGAATACGGAAATAGCCGGTGAATGCATCTGTTGTGAATGTGAACTCTGTCCATTCAGCTGTCACTGCCTGCATATAAATAGCAAGATCTGTAAAGTTTGGCGCTCTGAATACGCGGAGCATTGCCGGGTTAGCACCAACCACAGTCTCGGTGCTTGCGGTGTACGGAAGTGTACGAGCCTTAAAGCTTACAGTGTACGATGTTCCCAAGGTGTATCTTTCGGTGGTGTCGGTGTAAACAAGAGCATCATTGGTTGCCGTACGTCCGCTAACGAGAATCAGTGCGCTGTCCTCGGGATATACAATATTGATATTTGCGTCATATCCGCTTGTTACGATGCTTGCAGGATCTTCGGCACCCTCAACATAGGGCTCAGCTGTAATCTCAAGATTCTTTACTCGAAGATCAAGTGCATCATCAAGAGTAAATACAAGGTCGCTCTTATTGAAGCCTTCTGCCGAATTTACAACGAAGGTTGCCTTTGTCCAGTCGTCAGCATTGATCACATATTCGTTAACCACATCCTTGTTAAGGCTGAGGGTTGCAACGTTGTTATCAACGGAAAGGTCATAATTTACAAACTCATATTTATTGTAGTCAACTTCATTGAGCATGAATTCGCCTGTGATTGTGTACTTGCCGCTTGCAAGAGCTTCATCACTGTTAAACTCGAATGCCGCTGCGCTTCCGCCGGCAGGAACAACGAGATAGCCGCAGTCGTTCTTGGCAGCGCTTACAGTAGCTGTCTTGCTGTCTTCTCTTGTATCGGCATGGCTCCAGCCTGCAGTACCGTCAAAGATGCCGTTCGGATTTGCGGCGAGGTTTGCTTCTGTTCCGTTTGCAACGATCGTGAGATCCTTGACATCAAACGGAGCAACACCGTAGCCCGAGCCTGAACCCATAATATAGAAGCTGCCCGAGAAGTTTTCAACGGGAATAGTAACCGTTGTCCAATCCGCTGTAAGATCATAACGCCAGAGAACGTTCACGCCGCCGGAAAAAGCACGGATTCTTGCAGGGCTAGTCGAAGCTGTATCGGTCGATGCGATATAAGGAGCTGTACGAGCCTTAAAGGTGATCGTATAAGATCCGGCAGCGTACTTTCCTGCTGTTGCATCGGTATAGGTCGCCATATCGGAATGCGATCCGCGTCCGCCGATGCGAACATAATCTTCCTCGGGCTCTACAAGACCGATAGCCGCGTTATATCCGCTTGTTATAATGCTCGATACATCCTGTGCACCCTCAACATAGGGCTTTTCCAATGTAATTTCGAGATTCTTAACTCGAAGACCAACTGCCTCATCAAGCGAGAATACGAGATCACTCTTATTGATTGCCGTCGCCGAATTTACAACGAAGGTTGCCTTTGTCCAGCCGTCAGCGTTGATCACGTATTCATTAATCTTATCCTTGTTAAGAGTGAGATTTGCAGCGTTACCGTCATCAACTAAAATTAAGTTCTCGAATGTATACTTGTTATAGTCAATTTCATTGAGTCTGAATTCGCCGGTTACGGTATATTCGCCTGCCGCAAGAATCTCGTCGCTGTTAAACTCAAACGCTGTGTTGGTTTCGCCTGCCGGAACAACGAGATATCCGCAGTCCTCAGCAAATGTTACAGTCATAGCTTTGTAATCCGCTGCGGAATCACTGGGAAGCCAACCTGCACGATCGTCATATCTGATAGTGGTATTTATTGCGAGGTTTTCGGTTGTTCCGGTTTCAACAATAGTCAGATCCTTAACTTCAAACGGAGCAACACCGCTGCCTGCGCTTGTTCCGAGAATACGGAAATAGCCGTTGAAAGCATCTGTTGTGAATGTGAACTCTGTCCATTCAGATGTCATTGCCTGCTTATAGATAGCAAGATCTGTGAAGTTGGGAGCTCTGAATACGCGGATGCTTGCCGGGTTAGCACCAACCGCAGCATCGGTGCTTGCGATGTACGGAAGTGTACGAGCCTTAAAGCTTACAGTATACGATGTTCCCACGGTATATCTGCCGGTGGTATCGGTGTAAACAAGAGCATCATTGGTTGCCGTACGTCCGCCGGCGAGAATCAGTGTGCTGCTCTCGGGATATACAAGACCGATGTTTGCATCATATCCGCTTGTTACAATGCTTGTTCCATCCTGTGCATTCTCTGCGTAGGGCTCATATGTAATTTCGAGATTCTTTACACCAAGCTCAATTGCTTCGTCAAGAGTGAACACAAGATCGCTCTTATTGAAGCCTTCTGCCGAGTTTACAACGAATGTTGCTGTTGTCCAGTTGTCTGCGACGATCTCATATTCGTTAACTGCATCCTTATTAAGGCTGAGGGTTGCAGCATTGCCGTCAGCGATGAGGTTTGCATCAGTGTTAAATTCGCATTTGGTGAAATCAACTCTGTTAAGTAAGAAGTCACCGGTGATTGTGTACTTACCTGCCGCAAAAGCTTCATCGTCAACAAATGTGAACGCCGTGAAGCCCTCGGAAGCCGGGACAACCTCATAACCGTTGTCATCGGTAACTGCATTCACGGTTACCGTCTTGAAATCTGCAACTGCATCGGTAACGCTCCAGCCTGCAGTTCCGTTATAAAGACCGCTCGGGTTGGCAGCAAGGTTGGTTTCCGATCCGTCTGCAATGATCGAGAAATCCTTGATGTCATACGGAGTGATACCGTAACCGGAGCTGATACCCTGAAGCTTGAAAGTTCCGGTGAAAGCAGTTGTCTGATATGAATATTCATACCATTCGAGCGATACAAATGTCTGATTGTAGATAATTGGAGTATTGCCGGCAAACGTACGGAAGCGCACCGGGTTACTTCCTGTTTCCTCCGCCATAGTATATGCGAGCGTACGAGCCTTAAAGGTGATCGTATAGGTCGTTCCCGCCGTATACTTGCCGGATGTGTTGTCTACATAGGTCAGCACATCAAGGCTTGACGTACGTCCGCCGACGTGGATGTAGTCGCCTTCAGCGGCAGCCACTGTGCTGATTTCAGCATCGTATCCTGCCGTTTGGATGCTCACTGCAGATGCTTCACCATCTTCAGCAAGCGCTGTTATCGGAAGTCCCGAAATAACGAGAACAGCCGCTAACAAAAGGGATAATAATTTTCTCTTTGCCATTGTTCTTCTCCTCATAAAAAATTTATTTATATAACCGCAGTCAATGCCGCGAATATATCAAAATCGTGTGGTTTGGTATCTAACTTGAGTTCTGATGATTGTATCTGCGGGTATTTTGGTGTTACACCGCGACAAATTACGCAAGCCGCTTTTTCAAGAAGTATTAGGTTGCAATATCTCTAATTTTTGAAAACATCTTGACACAGTAATTATATCATTTCACACATGGAACGTCAAGCGCATAGCCAAATGCAGAAAATTTTTCTCAAAGCATAACGCTTAAAGGACAATCGGAATACCGTACGGCTTACCACGTCAACTGTTTGAGCAGTAAGACCTTTTGCGCCGCAAATATATCAAAATCGTGCAGTTGAGTCAGTTTCGGCTTCTTTAACAATCAAACCACACCAAGGTAAAGTAATTCTATCAACATTTCGCGAGTGAATTTTGAGGTAAATTCAGTCAATTTTTGGCATTTTGTTGCTTCGCGCTTGCCTAAATCGCTCTAAATCAAATTTTTGACGGGTTTTATTTTATTTTACAGTCATTCAAAAAATATGTCAATGTATCAAATTGAGAATCTTGACAAAATTGATATTATGTGTTATCATAAATGCAGTACGGTGAATATACATAAAAATTTCGGAGGTGCTAAAATTGCCAACATACGAGCTTGAATCATTACCGATCATAAGAGCCGCACACGTTTTCAGTGCCGATTCTTATTCATATAGGTTTACACACCCTTCAAACGAATTTATAGAGATCGCACTTATCACCGCGGGTTCGGTAACGTTCGAATATTACGGCCAGGAATATATCGGCGTCAAGGGCGATATTGTATGTACAGTTCGTGATATGTCCCCGTTCAGCGTAAGGTGGGACTCCTATCACGAGCATCACACGGTCATGGCGAATGTAAAATGGCGAATGGCACAAAACAGCACGAACGGACTGTATTTGCCGCTGATCACACATTCTCACAGAGGAACAAAAACGATAGAGGACACCATTGAACAGCTGATACACAATCAACTGCTTTTCAGCGATTCACCAACACGTGGCGCCGCAATCTTTCTGAATATGCTCTATGAGCTCGACAAGATCTCCAGAGAATCAAAGAAGTCCAATCTGCCGAGCAATGTATTATACACCCAGCGTGCCAAGGAATATATATATAAGAATATACATCTGCCGGTCAACCAGAAGGATATTGCCAAGCAGTTTTCAATTTCACCAGAACACCTATGCCGCCTTTTCAAAGAAACAGAGGGCTGCAGCCTGATAAAATACGCAAACAAAGAAAAGCTGAAGGCGATCAAATCGCTGATGGATGCGGAACATATACAGCTTCATGAAGCCATCACCCGTTTTGGATACAGCGATCCGAATTACGTAAGCCGCCTTTTTAAGAAATATTTCGGTTACAATATTACGAAAAAAGCAAAAGTGGGTGTTCAAAGGGTATAGCGAGCATATCATATTAATACTGCTTCGCACGCGGCTTTAGCGGCTTCGTGCGAAATTTATTTTTTGACTTTCGCAGTTTTGAAAATCCACACTGACTCCACAAAAAAGCAATACGCCACGTTACAAGTCAAAGCTTGTTCGATGGCGTATTTTTTAATTTTCCACATAACGTGCAAACAGATGTTGACGGCAATGTATATAACACTCACTGCTCATGTTATATCCTGAACGAAGCTTATCATTGCTTGCGGCACAACTTTCCCGATTCAAAAACAGAAATCGGCAGAACAAGCATAAAGTGGTATCCAAAAGTGCTTTTTTAATCCAAATAATTCGCAGTCATCGAAAAATCGCTTGCCAAACTGTGACCGATATGTTATATTGTTATTAATGAATATAATATCGGGAGGATTATATGGGATATCCGTCTTACATATTTTTAAAGGACAAAACACCGGGTGATACGCTCACCTTTGATAATACCGAATATCTGTTTTTGTGTCGTCAGGAGCTTCCGGACGGTGATTTCTGCCTTCTCGAAAGCTTCCTTTCAAAAACGCCGAAAATAATCCTTGTCAGAGAAAACGGTGTCCGCAGCTTCCGAAAGTCACCGTTCAATAAGCCGGCGAAGAAAAGTAACGCTCCTGTGTCAATAAACGAAGCACTTGACGCAGGCGAAGATATTGCCGCAAAAATGCTTAAAACAAAGCCGCTTCATATGCCACG
>JAZNFB010000160.1:0-2158 GCA_045588895.1 Candidatus Flemingiibacterium sp. | reverse complement strand
CATATTCATCCTCTTTCCAATTACGAAACGTATGCTTCATAACATTACCGATCTGCTTAGCTGTCAAGCATTCGGGCATACCAACCTCGTCCATTACAACACCGACATCTTCTTTGATAAGAGCAATATTTTCTCCATTGTCTTTGCCAAGTATCGTAATTGTTCCGCTATCTTTATGAAGCATATCCAAGATGAGCTTTATAGTTGTGCTTTTACCCGCACCGTTTTCACCGATCAGCCCCATAATACAACCGCCTGGCACAGTAAGATTTATATTATCCAAGCAAAATCCCGAAAAGGATTTACTTACATTTTTTAATTCAAGTGCGTTCATTCTTGTTCCTCCATCCCGAACGTAATCATTTCAATAATATCGTAACGGCTCAAATTGCACGAGGCAGCGAGCTTTGCTATCTGCTCGATATGTTCCTCGATCCTTTTGAGATTTTCCTCGCGCAGAAGCTCTACGTTCTTCGGTGCAACGTAACATCCCTTTGCCGGAAGAGTGTAAATAAAACCTTCCTTTTCAAGCTCTTCATACGCGCGTTTAGTCGTAATAAAGCTGATGCGCAGATCTTTTGCAAGCCCACGAATAGACGGGAGCATCTCGTCCTCATTCAGCTCACCGCTTATGATCTGATTCTTGATTTGAGAGTAAATCTGATTATATATAGGTTCACCGCTTTTGTTGTCGATTAAAATATGCACGTCATCACCTCTGTTAAAACTGTATATCTGCATTATACACAGTTGAGGTGCTTTTGTCAATAGGTTTTGCAAAACACGAACAAGAAAGCCCTCGCTCCTTTCGGAACGAGGGCTAATGTTTTTTTGTAATGCTCGTATTTCTTAATTATCAAAAACTGTCCTTAAGAGTACGTCCCCTTTGCAGGTCGCTTTCTGTATTCAGTTACGCAAACTCGCTCATGCGGGCGATGATGGCGCGGAACTCTGCAGTGTCGCGGATGGGTGCCCAGATGCGGCTGCCAAAGCGGCCGGCCAACAGCTTGGCGCATTTGGTTGCTATTTGGCATGGCAAATTTCTAACAAATCTGAGATGTTTAGCGAATACTTATCGTCTAAGGAGTTGACCATCGCACCAGAAATAGTAGAATCAACTATGAGATGGTGAAACAAAATACTAATACCATAATAGCGGAACAGACAAAAATCAACCTCTTAATCTTCATTACTATAGCCTCCTGAAATCATAAATTTTGTGTAATGGATGACATCTTCGTAGCTGTACTTGAGTAAAGATGGAAATACTTTATCACCATTTTGGGTGAGCGTATCTGCACATATAATGCTGCCATCCCGATCCTCCAAAAATCCAAAACGCTTGCCGTCGAAAATTCTCGCGTCGTACATCTGTGATGCATCGTAGGAGCAACCGTTGATGGTTACCATTTCGCCCTGTTCGACTGTTTGAACCAAAAACACTCCACGTTGTTTCGCTTTCAACTCATACAAAAGCGCCTTGTCGGTTGAGGTTCTGTCATATTGTCCAAAGCCTTCGGATTTGATGACGATATTTCCGCTGTGTGTGCCCTTAAAGCATTCGTTTACCTCGATTGTGATCAATGAGTAATAATGCACAACGCCATCAAAGTCCATTTTTACCTGTCTGATTTCGGTGACTGTACCCGAAAAGATCAGATCGGCCTCGGCAAACAGCTCTTGCTCGGTTTTATACGGATATAAATTGTTGGTATCGAAAGACTTGACTGCAAAGCCCGGCACGTATCGTGCATTCACATTGCCTTGGGCATTGGACAAGGCAATGACGGGATATAAAGCGCCGGGCAAAAGTAATGCAACGGCCAGCATAATGCAAATGCACGCTGTAAATGCAAAAGAGGTAACGCGCTGTCTTACTTGACGCAAAGCTGTGTAACGCAGGTGTATTTCGGCACATTCTTCGATAATATTGTCGTCAATGCTTGCAAGAGCTTTTGAAATTTCATCCATGGTCATATCGATTCCCCCTCCTTTTCCAGATAAAATTTCAGCTCTGCCTTGATCTTGTCCAAACGTTTATAAACGGCGACCCGACTTATGCCCAGTGTGCGCGCGATCTGCTTGGGGGCTTGTGCATAGCAGTAGCGGCTGACAAATATGTAGCGATCTTTGTCGGGCAAGGCGCGGATAAAGCGAT
>JAZNFB010000159.1:0-3832 GCA_045588895.1 Candidatus Flemingiibacterium sp. | reverse complement strand
GCATATTGCGGCATCCCTTGAAGCGTCGAGTGAACATCCGCTTGCCGGTGCTATTATCGAATACTGCAAAACAAACGGTGTCGAGGGGCAGTCTGCAAGGGATTTTGTTGCAGTGCCGGGACGCGGTGTGACGGCAGTGATAGACGGTAAACGTGCATTTTCGGGTAACTCCGTATACATGAGCGAGCAGGGAATTGTGAGCGATAAATATAATGAAACGCTTGCCCTACTTGCCGGAGAGGGTAAGACTCCGATGTTATTTGCACTTGGCGGCGAGATTATTGGTATCATTGCCGTTGCGGACGTTATAAAAAAGGATACTCCCGAAGCGGTTGAAAGACTTGGTAAAATGGGCATTTCGACAGTTATGCTGACAGGCGACAACAGGATAACAGCAGAGGCGATTGCAAAAAAGGCAGGTATAACCGACATCAGCGCAGAGGTGCTTCCGGGCGATAAGGAGCGTATCGTTTCCTCGCTTATGAGTGACGGCAGAAGGATTGCATTTGTCGGTGACGGTATCAATGATTCACCGGCTCTCACACGAGCAGACGTTGGTATTGCCGTTGGTTCAGGTGCGGATATTGCCATTGATTCTGCGGATATCATTTTAATGAAAAACAGCCTTTCCGATGTTCCGACGGCTATCGAATTTTCACGTTTTACACTGCGTAACATTAAGCAGAATCTTTTCTGGGCGTTTTTCTATAATACGCTCGGTATTCCGATTGCGGCAGGTGTTTTGTCAGGATTCGGTATTGTGCTTTCGCCGATGATCGGTGCGGCGGCAATGAGTCTTTCTTCGCTGTTTGTTGTGACGAATGCTTTGCGGCTTTACAGAGTTAAACTTAAAAAATAATTACAAGGAGATATTATCATGAAAAAAACAATCAAAATAGACGGTATGCATTGCGAGCACTGTTCGGGCCGTGTTGCAAATGCACTTGAGGCACTCGGACTCAAGGCGAATGTGACTCTTGCAGACGGAATTGCAGCAGTTGAAGGCGATAACATTCCCGATGATAAAATACTTCGCGATGCAGTTGAGGATCTTGGCTTTGATGTTATCGAGATAAAATGACATAATAAAAGGGATGCCGAAATTAGCATCCCTCAAGCTTTTGTATGGGGTTATTTCTGCGGAACTATAACGCCGTAGTCACCGTCATTGCGACGGTAAACAACATTGACCTCGCCGGTTGCGGAGTCGGAATAGAGGAAGAAGCTGTGTCCGAGCAGGTTCATCTGTAAAATTGCTTCTTCGGGTGTCATAGGGTGCAGGGTAAATTCCTTTTTGCGGATAATCGGTTCGTCGTCAAACGGTTCTTCAAGAATTTCTGTTGCAACATTTTCACGCAAACGCTTTTCAAGACGGGTTTTATTCTTGCGGATCTGACGCTCGATTGCCGCAACCGCGAGGTCAAGGGCATTGCGGAAGGTTTCATCGGATTCTTCGCCACGGTATATCATTCCGCCTGCCATGATCGTTACTTCCACACGCTCACGGTTCTTCTGTACGGAGAGTTTGACGGTTGCCGTGGGCTCATCGCGGAAGAACTTGTCGAACTTGGCAAGCTTTGCTTCTGCTATGGGCTTGAAATCTTCGGGAACGCTTAAATGTCTGCCAACGTAGGTAATAATCATAAACTCTCCACCTTTTGTATTTAATTTGCGGTCTGTGGATATGCATATCCTTCATCCGCATATATAGTATACCATATTTTGAGTGAAAAATCAACATCTTACGCAAAAATAATTTATAATATTTTGTGAACATTCACCATAAAAATGTTACATTTGATTTTGCAAGAAATCTTGCGTTTTTTATTGACAGAAACTACCTTAATATGGTATAATATAAAGGTACAGGTTTATTTATACCCTTGTGTAATCTTGCGATTAAGTTAAGCTTTATTTTTTTAGGGCATATGTCCCAGGTGCAATATAAAAAGTCGCAAATATTCGTTGACATTTCTTTTCGAAAAATGATAAAATGTTTGTGGATGCATTACATTCTATATAACATTTTTAAGGAGAAAAATTATGATTAACATTAAAAGCAGAAGAGAATGCTTTTTTGATAATTTTCTCATCGACGAGGAAAAAACAACTGCCGAAAAAAGATTACATAAGCCTGTCAGAAAGGGTGTAATACTTGAGCTTGACAAGCCGTGGGAGGGAAGATACACAACCTTCTTTACACCGATCTATGCCGAGGGTAAATGGAAAATGTATTACGTTACCCAGGTTTACAGAGAGAATAGCAGCGTTCAGAAATTTGTCTGCTATGCCGAGAGTGATAACGGAATTGATTGGGTAAGACCTGACCTTTGCATTGTTGAGTTTGAGGGTTCGGTTCATAATAATATCATTCTCAATCTCGAAATGCTCAAAGAGTTTGACTTCAAAACATTTGACAATATGTCGGTGTTCTATGACGAAAACCCGAATTGCCCGATAAGAGAAAGATATAAAATGAATGCGTGGCTTTGCGGTCATTCGGCACTGGTGGTTCTCAAAAGTGCAGATGGTATTCATTTTACAAAGAGTCAGATCATCACCGAGGACGGTGCTTTTGATTCACACAATCGTATTTTCTGGAGTCGAGAGCATAACAAATATTTCTGCTATTACAGAGATCACCATGAGCCGGATAAGGACATTCCGTTTATTGACAAATCTTATTTTGACAAGACTGCGCTCGAGCTTTTTGATCCTGAAAAATTCCTGTTGCGCGAGCCGGGAAATGCTGACGATTCGTCTATGATAATGAGGGACATCAGAGTTATCGAATCGGAAGATTTTGTCAATTGGACTCCCAAGAAAAGCCTCAATATGACCGGCAACGATTATCAGCTTTATAACAATGTCGTGTTCCCGTATCCGAGAGCACCGCATATTTTTGTCGGTCTGCCGCTTCGTTATACTGAACGCAAGGCGTGGACAAAATGCTACGATGAGCTCTGCGGAAAGGGAGACAGAATTAACAGGATGGGGCCTCGCGGTCTGCGTCAGGGACTTGCAATCACCGATGGTCTTTTCATGTCAAGCCGCGACGGTTATAATTTCATAAAATATGACGAGGCTATCCTGCCGCCGCCGCCCGAAAATCCCGAGGCGTTTGTTTACGGAGACGGTACGGCATCACCTGCTTTGATTGAAGTGCCATCTGATATTCCCGGTGCTGAAAACGAGTATATGATCATAGTCCGTGAAAGCTTCCGCGCGACCACCGGATATAATAAGCTCGTTAAATACACAATACGCCTTGACGGTTTCGTTTCGCTTCATGCAGGCGCAGAGCCGACGGTGGCGCTTACCAAGGAATTTATTTACGAAGGCGAGAATCTTTACGCAAACATTGCAACGTCTGCACGCGGTGGTGCTTATTTCACCTTAAAGTGCGGTGATGAGGAATATACATCCTGCGAGATGTTTGGAAATTCTACAAACAAACGCATACGCTTTGATGACGATGAAGCACTCAAACGTCTTTCCGGTAAGCCGGTAACTCTGAAAATTGAGATGTTTGACTGCGATATCTATTCAATTAAATTTGACAAATAAAATTATTTTAATAAATGGAGGACATTGATATGTCACAGAAACTTCGTGCCGGTATCGTCGGCGCAACCGGTATGGTCGGTCAGAGATTTATAACTCTGCTTGAAAACCACCCTTACTTCGAAATCACCGCTCTTGCGGCAAGTCCGCGTTCAGCAGGCAAAACTTACAAAGAGGCTGTTGGCAGCCGTTGGTGCATGGACACTCCGATGCCGTCAAACATGGCTGATCTCGTTGTTTACGACGCTACTGCAGACGTAGAAAAGAT
>JAZNFB010000158.1:0-7390 GCA_045588895.1 Candidatus Flemingiibacterium sp. | reverse complement strand
AAAGCTCGCAGAAAACAAGCTCCCAGTTATATTTTCCCTCTGCCTCGTTCCATCCGAGCGGAACACCTCGGCCGCGGTCGTCAACCTCGATTGAGTGTTCGGCAAAAACCTTGACACGGATTTCGTTTCCGTATCCCTCTCGTGCTTCATCAACAGAGTTTGAAAGAATTTCGAAAAAAGAATGTTCGCATCCCTCAAGTCCGTCAGAACCGAAAATAACCGCCGGGCGCTTTCGCACACGGTCGGGACCCTTCAGACTTGATATACTTTGATCGCCATAGGTTGTACTTTTTTTGTTTGCAGCCATTTTTGACCCTCTTCATTCTTTATAATATATATATTATACTATATTTTTTTGAAAATGTAAATAGAAATTCCGAAAATTATCTTGTATTAAAATACGGATTCTGCTATAATAATAAGTGTGAAAAAGATTTTTCACGGAGTCACTATGCCGGATTTACTCAAATATAAAACATTTATAGGGTACGCCGCCGCAAAAATCCGTTCCACTTCCCTTTGGAACACCGCCGACCGTACCTTTAAATATGCGCGTCGATTTTTATTTTTCACACGTATCTTCCGTTATATCAGAACAGCGATAAGTATCATCGAAGCAAGCGCCGCACTTATCGTTTTTGCGGCACTGGTCATTGTTTTTATTCCCATAACGCTTCTATTTCTCGTCGTTTTCGCCATCGCCGATTTAATCATCGGTACACGACTGCTGAAGGGTGGAGCTTTGCGCAGTGCACTCGGACGCGACTCTGTTTATATAATTTCGGAAGCGGGAAATTTCGGAGAGGGTTTCGCCCGTGAGCTTTCAAAAAAAGGCGCGGCTGTTTTTATATTAACCTCATCGCTAAGGTATAAATTCATAAGCCTCACCGAGCGCGACGGCATTTATTATATAAGGCACGCATTTTTCTTTCGCTTAAAAAGAAAGAAGCTTGACAAATTAAACGAAAATATCACCTATCTTCTCTGAAAAGGAGGACAGACAAAATGATAAATTTCATATACGGTAGAGCAGGAACAGGCAAAACCTCACTTATCTGCGAAAAAGCCGCAGACTCACTCAAAAAGGGACGCCGTGTTTTTATAATCGTTCCCGAGCAGATGGCAGTCAACACCGAGGAACGTATGACAAATCTTCTTGGCAATACACCCACCCTGTCGCTTGAAATACTCAATTTCCGCCGTCTTTGTAACCGAGTTTTTCGTGAATACGGCGGACTTTCCTATAGCTATATAACAAAAAGCGGACGTATGCTCATGATGTGGCGTACCCTTTCCGAGCTATCGCCGTTATTAAAAACGCTTTCCTCTCCTGACCGTGCCGTTGTTTCAAGTATGCTCGGCGCAATAAGTGAGTTCAAGTCATATAACATAACACCGTATTCGCTCGAGCGTGCAGCAAAAATGCTTGATGGCGAATCGATACATAAAAAACTTACCGATAAGCTTTACGATCTTTCTCTCATCTTTGCCGCTTACAAAAACCTCGTTTCCGAGACCTGTGACGATTCCTCGGACGACCTGACAAAAGCCGCTGACATACTTCATGAAAACAGCTTCTTTAGCGGTGCTGACGTGTTCTTTGATTCGTTTTACGGCTTCACTATGCAGGAATATACAGTCATTAATGAGATATTAAGGCAAGCCGAAAACGTCACAATATCTCTCTGCCTTGATGCACGTCCCCAAGCCGCACATGACGAGCTTTTCACAAACCAGCGAAAAACCGCAGAATATCTTGAAAAGCTGGCAAAGGATGCAGGTAAGGAAACCGAAAAAACACTCCTTCTTGAAAATCACCGCGCAAAAAGCGGGGAGCTTAAATTTCTCGAAGCCTCACTCTGGTCGCTCGATCTCACAGGGGATGACGCATACAAGGAATCTGCACCGTCGCTTAAACTAATCGAATGTACAAGCCTTTTTGCCGAATGTGAGGCGGTTGCAATTGATATCTGCCGTCGCGTCCGAGAAGGTGCAAAATGGCGCGATTTCACAGTAACAACACGAGGCATTGACCGTTACGACGGCATACTCGACACAATACTCGAAAAATACGGCATACCTCATTTCGTTTCGCGCCGGACCGACATAAAAACGAAACCTCTCATCAAGCTGATACTGTCCGCACTGTCTCTTCGCTTTGGCAATTTCCGATTCGAGGACGTTATCTCCTATATGAAAACGGGACTCTGCGGCGTAACACCCGATGAGGTATCCGCGCTCGAAAATTACGCAACCACCTGGCGTATACGCGGAGTGTCAAGATGGAGCGAGGATTTCACGATGAATCCTAACGGTTACACTGCCTCGTTCACAGAGCAAGCCGCACGCACGCTCGATATTGTAAACGACATACGTGAACGTATCATAACGCCGCTCACCGATTTCCACACAGCACTTGACAGGGCAGAAACCGTCCGCGATTTTTCACGTGCGCTCTACGATTTTCTGCTCCGCCTTGAAATCCCGAAAAAGCTTGACGATATAGCATCAAAGTACCGTAACGACGATCCGGCTCTCGCGCAGGAAACAGAACAGCTTTGGAGTATACTCATTGATGCGCTTGACGAGCTTTGCAGTATCATGCCCGAGCTTCCGGTTGACTCTTTGGAATACTGCGAGCTTCTTAAAATAATCTTCGATGAAACCGACATCGGACGTATTCCGGGCAGCGTTGACGAGGTTGTTTCGGGTGACGCTTCCCTGCTTCGTGCTGCCGGGAAACACGTGTATATTCTCGGAGCAAATGAAGGCATATTCCCTCTCGCGCCAAGTGAGGACGGTGTATTTTTGAGTTCTGAACGCGAAGAGCTTGCCAAACTCGGTGTTGAGCTTGCAGGCGGAACTGATTACAAATCCACAGACGAGCGTTTCTTCTTTTATTTAGCACTGACCGCAGCATCCGATTCGGTGACGGTTGTTTGGTCATCCTCCGATCTTTCGGGACATTCAATGAAGCCGTCATTCGGAGTTACACGTCTGCGTGCACTTTTTGAGAGTGTTAAGGTTACCGACTTCGCTTCGTTTGATATAATTTCACGCCTTGAGGGACGCGGCAATCTGCTCGAATTTATCGCAGAGACGGACGGTACACCGCTCGGCACGGCACTTCGCGAATATGCCCTTTCCGACGCGAACATCAGTGCACGTCTTGATAAACTGTCAATTCCGCTGTGTGACGACAATGAGCACCTCAGCGACGAAACCTGTCAAAAAATAGCCGGTGGAGATCTTGCGCTCACTCAGTCGCGTCTTGAAGCGTACGTGCTCTGTCATTTCTCATATTACCTCAAATACATAATAAAGCTTGACGAAAATAAAACGGCAAAATTCTCCGCATCGGATATCGGTACTTTCGTTCATTACATTCTTGAAGCCTTTGTTTCACGTGTAGAAAAAGCAGGCACATTAGCCGATATCACTGACGATGAAATTGATAAAATGGTTGAAGAGATCGTCACCGATTATATAGAAACGATCTGCCGTATTGCGCCCGATTTTTCAGGAAGCAGACTCGCACATCTTTTTGCAAAGCTAAAAAAAGCCTCTCGCATTCTCTGCTCAAATTTGGCGGCGGAGTTCAAACAAAGTCGTTTCAGACCTGCGTTTTTCGAGCTCCCGATAAAGTTCCCGTCGCCGGGAGAAGAAACAATCGAGCCGCTTTCTGTAAAGCTAAGCGACGGCACATATGCTTATCTTTACGGTATCGCCGACCGGGTTGACATCATGGAGCATGAGGACAAATGCTACGTCCGCGTTATTGACTACAAAACAGGCTCAAAGAACTTCTCGCTTGAAGATGTCTCGATGGGACTCAATATGCAGATGCTTCTCTATCTTTTCTCGATCTGGAAAAACGGCGGTAATGCAAAAAGTGCACTTAAGCTCGCCGAAAACAGCGAAATAATTCCTGCAGGCATACTCTATTTCAAAGCAGGTGTTCCCACAGTCACGCTCGATGCCGAGATGCCGCCCGATGAGGTTGAGCAAACAGTTTCAGACACCCTTTCACGCAACGGTCTGCTGCTTGACGACAAGGATATTCTCAGCGCAATGGAACCCAGCTTTGCCGGACATTATATTCCGATAAAATTAAAGGCAGACGGGGATTTCACCTCAAACTCAGCCAAATCGCTGACAAGTCTCGAGGGATTTAAAACATTGCTTTCGTCAATCGAAAACACAATAAAAAGCATCGGAGCCGAAATAAAACGCGGTAATGCCTGTGCAAAACCGATACAAGATAAAAAACACAACGCCTGCAAATACTGCGAAATGCGGCCCGTTTGCAGAAAGCCCGCCAAGAAAGGAGGTCGATGATATGGCACACAGCTGGACACCGGCGCAGCTCTCGGCAATCACAACCCACGGCAGAGATCTGCTCATATCCGCAGGTGCAGGCTCGGGAAAGACCGCCGTTTTAACAGAGCGTATCATTCGCCGCCTGACCGACGAGGAAAGCCCTGCAGAAATAACACGTATGCTGATCGTTACATTCACAAAAGCCGCCGCCGGAGAATTAAAGGAACGCATTTCCGCCGCACTTTCCGATGCATTGGCAAAGCAGCCGAAAAACCGTCGTCTTGCCCGTCAGCTTCTCGCTCTTGACCGAGCAAAGATATGTACGATTCACAGCTTTTGCCTTGATCTTCTGCGCGAGGGAATCGGCGATGATGAGCTTCCGGCAGATTTCAGAATCGCTGATGAAACCGAAATAAAGCTGCTTCGCAAAAACATAATGAACGATCTTATCGACGATTATTATTCCGTTGGCGTGAACGGTTATAGCATTGATGATTTTGACGATTTCGCCGATATATTCGTCGGAACAAAAGGCGATGACAACCTTGCGGATATATTTCTTGGGATTGAAAATAAGCTCTCAAGCTTCACCGAATATATAGATTTCATCAAAAACTTTGCAGACAATCTGGAATCTGACAAGCGCGACTTCGCAAAGACCGAATGCGGCAGTGAGATCCTCGATTTTATAAAAGGGAAATTAACCTTCTGCCGAAAGATCTTTGCCGAGGTTTTACCGGAGATTGCTGACAGTGAAAAATTAACGAGGGCATATTTTCCTGCATTTTCCGGGGATATCGACTTTATTGACCGTGCACTTGCCGCCTGTGAGCAATATAATTACAGCGAAATTTCAAAGGTTTTCAGGGCATTCACACCGGAAAATCTCGGTCGCGTAAGTAAAAGTGAGCTGACAAGCAGTATTGAAAACGCAAAGAGCGTGCGTAAAAATTTTAAAGACGACCTTAAAAAGCTGACCGCAAAATTTTTCTCACTCACAGACGAGCAGCTTCAAAAGAACCGTCTCGACACTGCACACACACTTAATAAGCTCTACACCCTGCTCTCCGCCTTCAATTCACGCTTCACCGAGGAAACACGCCGTCGATCACTTGTGGACTTCGGTGACCTTGAGCGACTCACTTATAATGCGCTTGTTGAAAACGGAGCTCCGAGTGCTGCCGCCAAAACCGTTTCCGAAGCGTTTGACGAGATATATATAGACGAATATCAGGACGTAAACGCCGTCCAGGATGCGATCTTTGCCGCAGTGTCACGCGGTAATAACCGTTTCATGGTTGGCGATATCAAGCAGTCGATATATGCGTTCCGAGGTGCCGAACCGAAAATCTTCGCCGATTACAGACGCAAATTCGGGACGATCGAGAACGATGAGGATGAAAACGGTGCGGCTATCTTCCTCTCCGATAACTTCCGATGCGACAAAAATGTTATCGACTTTTCAAACATAGTTTCCGCCTGCCTTTTTACAAGCGGACGCGGTGACATTCCGTTCACAAGCGATGACCTGCTTATTCATTCAAAGCTCGATACAGAATTTGGTGAGCCTGTTCATGTCGTGCTGATTGACGGCAGTGACGATGATGAGCTTGAAGATGAAATAGAAGAAAACGAGAACGAAAGCGCGGAGAATTATAAATACAGCGAGGCTGTTAAAACACGTGAGGCAGAATATATTGCGTCTGAAATCTCGCGCATACTGAAGGAGGAAAAGAAGAACGACGGCTCTCCGATAAAACCGTCCGACATCGCCGTTCTGATGCGCAGCACCAAGGCTCATTCAGACGCGCTCGAAGCCGCATTCAACAAGTATGGTATACCGTATTATAACAACATCGGCGGCAGCTTTTTTGAAAACGCAGAGGTACTCTTAGCCCTTTGCATACTGAATGTAATCGATAATCCCACGCGTGACATTTATCTTGCCGGTGCACTTCGCAGTCCCGTTTTCACATTTACGCTTGATGAGCTTATAACTATCCGTAAAGCCTTCCCCGACGGCTGTCTTTACGATGCACTGCGCCATTACTGTAGCGAAAACGATTTTAAAAAGGGTGACACATTTTTTGAAGCCCTTGAGCGATGGCGAAAAAAAGCAGAGGGGATGCCAGTTGACCGCCTGTTATGGTATATTTACACAGACACCGATCTGCCATCACTCGTTTACGATAAAGAGAATGCCGTCCGCCGAGCAAACCTCATGCTCCTTTACGAATATGCACGTCGTTTTGAATCCTCCTCTTTCAAGGGGCTCTATAATTTCATTCGCTATGTAAACGATATTTTAGAGGAAAAGGAAGAGCTTGAAAACGCCAAAATCTTCGGTGAGGCAAGTGACACGGTAAAATTCATGACGATACATCAATCAAAAGGACTTGAATTTCCCGTTTGCTTCATCTGCGGTACTGGCAAAAAATTCAACGAAAGTGACCTTCGTGCAAATGTCGTTATTGAACGCAGTCTCGGCATCGGACTCAAGCTCTCCGATACAACCGGACTTGCACGTTATAACACGCCGATTCGTGAAGCACTTATCAAGCGTCTTGAGGAAAGTCAGCTTGAGGAGGAAATGCGCGTGCTCTACGTTGCTATGACTCGTGCAAGAGAGAGACTCTATGTCACCGGGCTCTGTAAAGACCCACAAAAGCTCCTCGACACTGCCGAAAAAAACGCAGAGTATATGTCACGTTACACCATAATGAAAAACGGCGGATATATGAGCTGGATACTGACTGCACTTGCGCATCACAGATTAACGAGTGAAACTCCTGCGCCGGTGAGCATTGAAACAGTAATACCGTCCGCCGGTCAAAGAGCAGAATCGCACGAAAATACGTCTTCGCAAGATACCGCACCCGTCATTGACGCCGAGCTTGCGGAGCTTATTCGTGAACGGTTTGATTTCAAATATCCGACCACTGAGGCATCAAAGCTCCCTGCCAAGCTCTCGGTTTCAAAGCTGACTCCGACTATTCTCGATGAAGGCACAGCAGAGCTTGAAACCGAATACGAGCCCTACAGCTTCGGAGCCAAGCGTCCGCTCTTTCTC
>JAZNFB010000157.1:0-17266 GCA_045588895.1 Candidatus Flemingiibacterium sp. | reverse complement strand
GGTATATTTATATTTTTTTATACGGAAAACTCATTTTTCTTTATATATTCAATAAAGGTTTTAAGGCTTTTAGATAGCCATTTGTTTTTATGGTAAATAAGCTGCTTCCAGATGTCGATTTTTATATCGCAAACATCGAGGCGGCAAAGTTCACCGGTTTTGACCATTTTATCGGTGACGAAATCCGGCAGATAAGATATCATCTCGCTTTGTGCCAGCATTGCCGTGATTACGTCGGTTCTTCCGATCTCGAGGACAGGTGTTATTTCAAGTGACATTTTTGCAAGCTCTCTGTCGAAAACTCGCCTGTAGCCCTGACCGTACTCGGTTAGAATGAAAGGCTCATTTAAAATATCTTTCACGCAAAGCCCTTTTACGCCTGCAAATTTCGAGCGTGAATTTGTAACAAAATGCATTGGGACAGGCTCTTCTTTTGCAATAACATAATCCTTGTTATAAAGTCGCCGGTCGAGTGTTATAATTATGTCTGCCTCATTGTGATCGAGCATATGCAGTAAAATTCCCGAGTCGCCGGTGGAAAATCTCACAAATATTCCCGGGTACTTTCTGTGAAAATCCATATAGTGAGAATTTATCATTTCATCGCAAACCGAATCGGGTGTGACAATGTGGATGTTTCCTCTGCATTCCTCGTCCCTTGACAGACTTTCCTTATATTCCTCCGTCAGCGTACGAATCCTATGGGCATAGGAAACAAGCTCGTGTCCGCGTTCTGTCAGCGTTATAGTGTGATTGATCCGCTCAAACAAGAGACAGCCGATCTCATCCTCAAGCTGTTTTATCTGAAATGAGACAGTGGACTGTGAATATCCAAGCTCCTCTGCCGCCTTTGTAAAGCTTCCGACCTCTGCGACATGAATAAAGGTGATAAGATTGCGCAGCTCCATAGTAATTCCTCCTGTATCGATATTTTCGATGGTAAACATTAAAACTATTCGCTTGACTAATGGATAGAAATATTATATAATAAAGGCACAAAAAAGTCAAGTGAATATTTCGCAGCTCTTTACGGCAAACAAGCCTTGCGGAATATAATTAAAACAAAAGGAGTTTTTTATCATGAAAAAGGGATTATCACTTATGTTGGCACTCGCTCTCGGCATTGGAAGCGCAGCGACACTTTCCTCCTGCCAGGACAGCAAGGATGACGGAAAGCTTGAAATTGGTATCGTTCAGCTTGTTGAGCACCCTGCACTTGATGCGGCAACCGAGGGCTTTAAGCAGGCAATTATCGATGAGATGGGCGCTGATGCGGTTGAATTTGACTACCAGAACGCACAGAATGACGCAAACACCTGCTCCACTATCGTAAATCAGTTCGTTTCCAACGATGTTGATCTCATTATGGCAAATGCAACTCCCGCACTTCAGGCGGCGGCTGCTGCAACTGCTGATATTCCGATCCTCGGCACATCTGTTACCGAATATGGCGTGGCACTTGGACTTGAAGATTTTAGCGGTACGGTTGGCGGTAACATTTCCGGTACATCCGACCTTGCACCGCTTGATCTGCAGGCGGCAATGATCACCGAATGGTGTCCGGATGCCGAGAGTGTTGGTTTACTCTACTGCTCCAAGGAACCCAACAGCCAGTATCAGGTTGACGTGATCAAGGCAGCGCTTGAAAACAAGGGTCTTACAGTAACGCTTTATCCGTTCACAGACTCCAATGACCTTGCACAGATCTGTACAACAGCAGCTGCCAAGAGCGATGTTATCTATGTTCCCACCGACAACACAGTTGCGGAAAACACCGGTATTATCGATAACATCTGCGAGCCTGCCGGAATCCCCGTAATCGCCGGTGAGGAAGGTATCTGCTCCGGATGCGGTATTGCAACCCTTTCCATCAGCTACTACGATCTCGGTTACGCCACCGGCAAGATGGCAGTGAAGATTCTCCGCGACGGCGAGGATATTTCAACAATGGCTATCGGTTATGCTGAAAAGCAGACTCCCAAATACAACAAGCAGAACTGTGAGGCTCTCGGTATTACACCTCTTGAGGGCTATACGGCAATCGAAGAATAATAAATATAAAATGCACAATGCACTTAGCCGGGGTGAAAATGCTCCGGCTATATGCCTATTCATACAGCACAGGTGATTAAAATGGAAATATTTGAACAATTACTGAATGCCCTCCCGGGATCGGTATCGCAAGGTCTGATATGGGGTATAATGGCAATAGGTATTTACATTACGTATCGCATACTTGATGTTGCGGATCTCACCGTTGACGGCTCTTTTGCAACGGGTGGTGTTGTGGCGGTCGTTCTCATATTGAACGGCTGGAATTTGTGGCTTGCCATGCTTGCCGCCTTTATAGCAGGTCTTATTGCGGGTGCTATAACCGGACTTTTACACACGCTCATGGGAATCCCGCCGATTTTGGCAGGTATTCTTACCCAGCTTTCGCTTTACTCGATCAATCTGAAAATTCTCGGTAAGTCCAACCAGTCGATAAACGTAAATCAAACCGAGCTGCTTGTCTCCCTTCGTTGGGTTAAGGAGTTTGCTTTGCATAATCCGATCATAATGGTTGGCATTGTTCTGCTTATTACAATTGCCATTCTTTATTGGTTCTTCGGAACGGAAATGGGATGCTCCATAAGAGCCACCGGTATTAATCAGAATATGAGCCGCGCACAGGGTATCAACACAAGCCTCAATAAGGTCCTCGGTATTATGTTATCAAACGGTCTTGTTGCCTTTTCCGGTGCATTTCTCGCTCAGTATCAGGGCTTTGCGGATGTTAAGATGGGACAGGGTGCGATCGTTATCGGTCTTGCTGCAGTTATCATCGGTGAGGCACTTTTTGGAAAGCTTTTCAAGAATTTTGCGCTCAAGCTGCTTTCCGTTGCATTTGGATCGATCATTTACTATATCGTTATTCAGGCGGTTATCACGCTCGGATTTGATGCCAATCTCCTGAAGCTTCTTTCTGCGGTGATCGTTGCAATATTCCTCGCCATTCCGTACTGGAAGAAGCAGTATACAGAGAAGCACATAAGAAAACCAAAGGGGGGAAAAACAAATGCTTGACATCATAAACGTCGAAAAGACATTTAACCCCGGAACGGTGAATGAAAAGAAGGCACTCAACGGCATTAATCTTCATCTTGAGGACGGCGATTTCGTAACGGTTATCGGCGGAAACGGAGCCGGAAAGTCAACTATGCTTAATATGATCGCAGGCGTTTATCCCGTGGACTGCGGTAACATTATTGTTGACGGCTCCGATATTACAAGACTGCCGGAATACAAGCGTGCAAAATATCTCGGCCGTGTATTCCAGGATCCCATGACGGGTACTGCGGCTGATATGCAGATTGAAGAAAATCTCGCTCTTGCCGCACGCCGAGGTGCAAGAAGAACACTCCTGCCCGGAATTACCGCAAAGGAAAGAAAAGAATACAGAGAGCTTCTCAAAATCCTTGGTCTCGGTCTTGAAAACAGACTCACTGCCAAGGTTGGACTTCTTTCGGGTGGTCAGCGTCAGGCACTCACGCTTCTTATGGCAACCCTTAAAAAGCCGAAGCTTCTTCTCCTTGACGAGCATACGGCGGCACTTGACCCAAAAACTGCAAAAAAGGTTCTCGATATTACCGAAACCATCGTTTCTCAGAACAGGCTGATGACAATTATGATAACACATAATATGGCAGATGCTATCCGCGTTGGAAACCGACTAATCATGATGCATGAGGGACGCATTGTTGTTGACGTAAAGGGCGAGGAAAAGAAAAAGCTTACGATTGAGGAGCTTCTTCAGATGTTTGAAGCATCGAGTGGAAGCCAGATGACAAGCGACAAGGTTATGCTTTCAAGATAATAATACGGGATCGTGGGCGTTTTTGCTTGCGATCTCTTTTTAAAATGAAAAATTACAGAGGTGATACGGTGAAAAAAACATATGTGACTTCAATGCCAAACCATATCGGTGCGTTTCTCAAGGCAAGCAAATGCTTTTCGTCGCTTGGCATTAACATTACCCGTGTGAGCTATAACAAGGCAGTGGACTCTCACAAGCTTTTTATCGACGCAGAGGGAACAGAGGAACAGCTTCTTTTAGCGGATGCAGAGCTTGAAAAAATCGGTTATCTGCAGAATAATTCTTCAAAGACTGAAATTGTACTTATCGAATTTTGTCTTGAAGATATCCCGGGAAGTGTCACCGATGTGCTCACGCTTATCAATGATTTCAATTTTAATATCTCGTATATAAGCTCGCAGGAAAACGGTACGGATTATCAGTATTTTAAGATGGGCTTGTGTGTGGAGGATTTTGATAGGATATCGGTATTTCTGAAGGAGGCGGAGAAGCTTTGCAAAGTTCGTGTGATCGATTACAACAGCTCGGAAAAGGTGTATGATAACAGTATTTTTTATAGTACCTATGTGACTGGACTTTCTCAAAGTGTGGGACTTTCCGATGAAGTGAGCCGAGAGCTTCTGGTTCACGTTAATCTTGCCATGCAGACACTCGATGAGCAGGGGTTATCGCCATACAGAACCTTTGACAGTATCAGCAAATTCGCCGAGCTTCTCGGAGCATCGAAGGGGAGGTCATTCACACCGAGAATCAGCAATCATAAAATTACGGATAATACAGAAATCACACTGATCGAGCCGCCCTGCGGAAGCAATACGATCATTATTAAAAGTAATGACAGTGTTTTATTCGTTGACAGCGGATATGCCTGCTACCGTGAGGAAATGCTTGCTGTTTTCAAACGGATTCTTCCGGACTTTGAAAAAATGAAAAAGACCGTCCTTGTTACCCATGCGGACGTTGATCACTGCGGATTGCTTCCAATTTTTGACGAGGTTCTTGCCAGCCATAAGACTGCGGAATGTTTAAAGAACGAATTTGAAGGTAAGGACGGATATCGCGAGAGCAATCCTTTGCACAAGCCATACATCAATATCTGCAAGATTCTGACATCTTACAGTGCCATAGAGCCTCTAAAGCTAATTCCAATGTGGAATGATATAAATAATCCAAGAGAAGCGCTCACGCAGATCGGCTTTTTTGATTTTGGAGAATTACATTTTGAGGTTTACGAAGGTAAGGGCGGACATTTGCCTGGTGAGATAGTTCTGATCGATTATGAACATCATCTTGCACTTACGGGGGATGTTTATATCAATATTCACGGTCTGACACCCAAGCAGGCGGAATATAACCAATATGCGCCGATTCTGATGACATCCGTTGATACTGACCCGAAGCTCTGTGCCGAAGAAAGGAAGGCTTTCATGCAGCGTCTCGGCGTTGGAGAGTGGCAGATCTTCGGCGCGCATGGATTTAAAAAGGATTACTCGGTTAATTCATGAAATAATGCTTTGTATCATGTAGAAAAAATCAATTTGCAGTATAATAAAAATACGCCGCCTAACAAGGTTTTGTCCTGTCGGGTGGCGTATTCGATTTTGTATGCTGATTATTTCTTGAAGGCGCGTGTGTCAGGTTTCATTTTTTCCTTTGATTGCGCATGACCTCTGCATAGCGAAGCATCTGTTTGCGTGACGACACACCAAGCTTGCCGAGGATATTATGATTGTGGTATTTAAGCGTGCTTTCCTTGATTCCGGTCAGGGCAAGGATCTCCTTTGCGCTTTTTCCTTCAAGGTAATATTCAAAAATGTTACGTTCTGCTTGCGTGAGCGTTTGGAGACCTGAAAGGAAGTATTGATAATCTGCAGGGTCGATCTCCGTTTTACGAGAATAGGCGAGACGTTCAAGCTCGGTTTGTATACGGTCGAGTTCATTTTGCGCACCGTTGTACTCTGCTTCTATTTTGTTAAAATCGGATAATGCCGCTTCATATTCCGCTTGCAGGCGGATTCTTTCATTTTCAGCCGCCTGATGCTTCTCTGTAAGCGCATTAACCGTCTCGCCGTGCGCTTTATCCTGCCGGTCAAGATAGTCAATAAGGTCAAGAATTTCCGGAATGTCGGATGCTGCTTCACTGCGCTTATCTGATTTTATCTGTTCGAGTGCGCAAAGCAAGGGAGACAAAAAGCGTTTACTGAAATAACGGCAGAAGCTCACTGTGAAAAAGAGCAGCAGAATAAAAAGTATAACAGTCTGTACCGCATTTTCAAAGAATACACCGCTATAATCCTCCTTCGGAACCATAACAGCAAGAAGATGCTCGCCTGAACCTGAAGAAAGTGAGAGCTTTTTTGTCAGTCCGAGATATGTATACGTATCAGATTTGAAATCGGTGAGTCCGCTCTCACGCTTTGTTATCGCATAATCCTCTTTAAGGGCATGAAAATATCCGTTTGAACTGCCGCAGCTGAGTGATTCCGACGTAATAAGAACATTTTCATGAGCCGTTGTTAATAAACAGCTGAGGTGTTCGAGCTTTGAGGGCTGCTCATGGTATGTCATAAAATAGCTGGCGCTGATCTCATAGCCGCAGATTCCGTAAAACTCTCCGTTTTCACTAAGCATCGGGATTGTCAGGAGGAGTACATTTTCCGAGGTTCCCGGAAGGGTGAAAAGCCGGGTGATCCGATAAGCCGTATCAATCGGGAGAGAAGCCTCTGATGAAAGTGCGGCGTAATCGGGAATGAGGTCGGTGCGAAATTCAAGTCTCCATTTTCTGTGCGGCATGATACCGTGTGCCTTTGCGATATCGGTGAAGCCACGGTACATCAGTATGTCAGGATTTGTCGGCGTATAACCGTTAATCTGCAGATAGAGACCGCTTTTCGAAAAAGCCGATTCCGGAAGGGAAGTGTTAACGGTGGAATTAAGCATCACAAATGCACCGGAGCAGTTTGCCTGCAGGAGTTTGTTTCGAAGCGGCTCGATCATTGCCTCCTGTAGTGCGGCGGCATCATCTGCGGAGTCATTGAGGTCGGTTAATGAACGATTATTCGTCTGCAGATACGATTCAAGAATGGCGGTCATTTCCTCGGACATGGTGATCGCAGAGGCGGCGAGATGATCGAAATGGGCAGAAATATCCTTCTCAAAAACCTCCATCTGAATGTCCAAAGCATCATAAAAGGTTTCCTCTGTGCTCGTTGTGCGTCCGAATATGACCATTCCGGCGATCAGTATTATAAGTATCAGAATCGCCAGAAAAAGCATATAGACAAACAGCTTACTTTTTAATGACCATTCGGAATACCGCAGAGCGGAAGGCTTACGCATATTCCCACCTCTTTCAGTCAATAGATGAGAAAAATTCCCAAAGCTCCTCGGTCAGCGCGTCAATACTTTCGCCGTTTTCGGCACGTTCCATCAGAGTGGGCTGCATATTGCGAAGTCCCTCATATAGAGCGTTTGTTTTGTCATAAAAGCCATCGAGGTCCGGGCGTACAACGGGTATCATTTCATCGTGCATCGTTTTTATGGCGGTATAGAGGCTTTCATATCCGCCGTCGCTGAAGGTATATTCTTCAATCTGTTCAAATGCGCCGTTTGTTACTGGCATATAACCCGTGCTGACGACAAAATCAAGATTACGCTCACTTTCTGTGAACCATTTTACAAATTCGTATGCCGCTTCTGCCTTTTGGTCGGTTGTTCTGAAGGCGCAAAGCCCAACGCCTGTCTGTGGCATATATTCGTTTTCACCGCCCGATTTCGGAAGCGGAAGCACCTGAAGCTCCATTGGCTCGGAGGTGTTATCAGGATAAGTGACGGTATCGTTATAATAACCGACAGCTGCAGATGAACCGATTCCGGAAAGCACCTCGCCGGTCATAACCTGCGTGTTTGCATAGAGATCGGAAACGGCGATGTGTCCTTTTGCAAGGGATGCTGCGAACATGGAAAAGGCTTCCTTGACGGCAGGGTCGTTTTCATCATACCAACCGCTCTCGGTATATTCGAGCTTGCCGTACTTTGAGAGAATATCAAGCTCCATGTGTCTTACGAGATAGTCAAAGGCGCAGAACGGACGTCCGCCGGACCATTCGTAATATTTTTCGGCAACCGCAAAGAAGCCGTCCCAGGTTGATAGGTCATCGAGACTCACGCCGGTGTCATCAGAAAAGCGTGTAAACTGCGAGCCGTTAATAAAGAGTGCATAGGTGGATTTCGAAACGGGAAAAACGACCAGCTTTTCGTCAATCATTCCGCTTTCGATAAATTCCGGAACATAGGTATCAAGTTCCTTTTCGGTAAAATATTCGCCGAAGTCAACGAGGTTCTCGATGCCCAGCGAGGGCGCATTCTGTGTGTGACACGAGAAAAGGTCGGGCAGCTCCGGAGTGCCGGGTTTACCTGCCTGTGCGTCAAGAAGCTGCGCCAAAATTTTGGATGTGCTCGTTACGTTGGTAACCTGAACACGTATGCCCTTCTCGCGTCCGACAGTTTCGTTAAATTCCTCAATAAGCAGATTCATTGGAGCATCGGCCTGCTCGCCGTAAACGTGCCAGATTGTCAGCGTTACCGGATTTTCGGGATCGAGCAGTGTTTTTTCCGAACAGCCGAAAAGCCCCGTCAAAGTAAGACAGAGCAGTAATACCGCCGTTAAAAGAAGTGCAAGTGTTTTTTTCATGTTTTGTTCCTCCGTTTTTTCGAAAAAAGTCAAATATTTTCATTTTTCCCCACCTTTTGCCCATTTGGGTGGGGGACAAAAATCCGAAAATATGTATAATAGTAATTGCAAGAGGTTAAAGGAGGGTATAAATCTTGCCTTCGACTGGAAGAAGATAAGGGGTGCCCTATGATGGATTTTTCATCAGTCTCCGCAAACGCGCCAACGGATCGGAGACCACTCCACCACTATTTTATTTATAGTATACCACAGAATATTGAATCAGTCAACGCTTTTAATTAAAGTATCGAAATATTAACTGTAAACAAGGGAGGTAAGTATTTTGTATGGCAAACAGGAAAACAGCGGCTTATAAAATCATTTCCGATTCCGGCGGAAACCGTTACCGTTTTTACTGCGATCTCACCGGAGCACTCCTTTGCACAACGAAGCAGTATCATGCAGATACACCCGAGGAGGAGCTTCGGCTTGCGTGGCAAACGGAGGGAAAGTCACATTTCAGCCTCTGCCACAAATGCGGACGATGGGTCATCGAAGCAATGTTCAATGCGGATGCGCTCGAATGTGTTGCCTGTGCGCCTTGGGAAAATACTCCGGAATATTGCAAGTTCTGTGGAGCAAAGGTGTCTACCTCCGACTGTGTATGTCCCAAATGCGGAGAGCATCTGATTTACGGAGGAAGCTTCGATGATACGTGACAATAAAAGCGAAAAATTCATACGGCTCGGGTCATACGGAATGGGTCCCGTCGCTATGAAGAAAATAAAGATATGTCCGAGGTGCGGTCAGATTGCAAAGAGAACGTCACTTTTGTGTCCTGCGTGTAAAAAAATACTGACGCGCAAAACACTTTTTGACGAATACAAAATGATGCATTCACGCTGCCCGTCATGTGATATTCCCCTGACCCTCGATACGCAGTACTGCCCACACTGCGGACGAAAAATAATTCTTAGCCCGGGTAAATAAACAACCCTTCATCAAGGAGAATCAAAAATGAAAAAGAATACATATTTTAAGCTAATATTTGCCGTAATGCTCTCTATAATTATGGCAATTACCATTCTTCCGATGTCCATATTTGCGGCAAAGGAGATGTTCATGTCCTGTGACTACATTGGAATCCGCAACTGTGCGATTCCTGTTGCGGGAGAGAAGCCGGACTTCAACGTAGATGAAAACTCCCCCGGAAAGTATGAGATCAAGAGTATTAATTGGTACAAGGGTTCGGTTTCTGCTTCAAACGCTGTCGGCTCAACCGAGACCTTTCAGGCAAACACTGTTTACATCGTTGAGTTTGAGGTTTGGACGAAAGGCTCATATTATTTCACTACCGACTCAAACGGCTATACTACCGTAACCGCGGATTTAAGTGAGAGAAACGCCGAATATGGCGAATTTGACGCTCAGGTTATGAACGTGTACGGGAAGGATAATTCGAAGTATCTGACCGTCAGATATGCTTTCCCGGCGACGAAGGGAAATTCCGGTGAGATCACCTCCGTCGGTGTTATCAACATAGAAGCGCCGGTTGCCGGAAAGGTGCCCGACACCACTGGTGCTGTTGTCGACACCGGAAAATATGAGATAAAAAGCATAGTATGGAAGCAACAATATTCCGATACAACCTTTGGTTCAAACACCACGTTTGGCTACGGAACAGTATATGAGGTTCGTATTACGCTTAGGGCAAAAGACGGTTATTATTTCAAAACAGAGCTGGGAATGCCGGTTGTTAGTGCTGCCATTAACGGAAAAATGGCAAACGCGAGCGGATCTGCTATATATGAGCAAGGCGCGTCCGAGTACATAGATATCGTAATGAGCTTCCAGGCAACAGAAGCGAAAACAATTATAAACGACGTTGCGGTTACCAATCTTACCGCACCGGTTTCGGGTGCAACGCCTGATTTCAGCGCAGACACACCGGCGAACAGCGGTTACCGTGTTAGCAATATCCGCTGGTGTAAGGCAGGCTCGAGCAAGGATATGACAGCTTCGGATAAGTTTGAGTCCGGTCAAAGATATTATGCATTTATCGAAATTACCTCCGAAAGCGGTTACGGCTTTTGGGCATACAACTATATGAAAGGTACCGTTAACGGCACGAAGGCACAGGGCTTTAATGCAGACGGCACGCAAAGCAAGGTTACTATGTTTGCCGAGTTTACCGCAACCGGTGACGCTGTGATCTACAATATTGAAGTTAAGGATGTCGTCGCGCCCGTTGCCGGAGGATCGATCAACTATACGGTTAACTTTGGTTCAAACGGATACGAGATGGATAAATCGTATCATGACTCGACGTATTATTACGGTGTTTCGTGGCGTGTGGACGGAGGCATCTATCTGCCCACCGGAACAGGAAAGTTTGATTCTAATGAAACATATCAGATCGTTATTCGACTTAAGGCCGCGGATGGCTATAAGTTCGATGCTGACGACAACGGCAATACGCATATGACCGCCACCGTCAACGGTAAGACCGCAGTGGTAAAGAGCAACAAGACCGAGGCAATCGTTACATACACCTTCCCGAAGACCGGCAACACTTCTATCAGTAAAGTTGACGTTACAGACATTGACGCACCTGTAACCAGTAATTCTCCCGACTATGTGGCATCGTATGGTAACGCAAACTACGGTGCGGCGAACTATAACGACAAAAATAACAAGAACGGCATTAGCTGGTACAATGAAACCGACAAAAAAACAATGTCCACAACCGATAAGTTTGAGGCAGGTAAGAGCTACACCGCGCAGATTATTATTTGGACAAATGACGACTGCGAGTTTGCATACAAGTCCGGCTCGGTCAATGTGACAGCTACAGTTAACGGTGACAGCGCCGATGTAACCTCCAGAAGCAAAGAAGAGGTTACACTTTACTACACCTTCCCGAAGACCGAGGAGCACAATCACTCACCCAAGAAGATTGATGAGGTCAAGGCGACCTGCAAGGAAGAAGGTAAGAAATCCTACTATTTCTGTCCTGAATGCGGCAAAAACTTTGAGGATTCCAAGTGCACCAAGGAAATTACCGACATCAATGCATGGGGTGTGATTCCTAAGACCGAGCACACCGGCGGCAAGGCAACCTGCGACAACCGCGCGATCTGTAAGAACTGCGGAGAATGGTACGGCGAGTTTGCAGAGCACAAATTCGGTACCGGATGGGACTATAAAGATGAAACCGGTCACGCACATAAGTGTAAGGAATGTGGATTTGTTGACACTATTGTTCCCCATAGCGGCGGCACTGCAAAATGCGGTGAGGTTGCCAAGTGTGAAGAATGTAAAGCCGAATACGGCGAGGTAAAGCAACATCAGTGGAGCGAAAACTTCGAATATACCGATAAAAACGGCCATGCACACAAGTGTACCGTCTGCGGCGAGCATGACACCATCGTACCTCACAGCGGCGGCACGGCTGACTGCAAGAACAAAGCAAAGTGTACTGACTGCGGTACGGAATACGGAAAGACCGGAGACCACAAGTGGAGCACAGCGTGGGATTATAGCGATAAAAAGGGACACGCACACAAGTGTACCGTCTGCGGTGAGCACGACGAAGTTGTAAAGCATACTCCCGGTGCGGCTGCAACCGAAACCACAGCGCAAATCTGTACTGCTTGCAACTATACAATAACTCCGGCAACCAACCATAAGCATAAGCTTGTTCGGGTGGACGCTGTTAAGGCAACCTGCACGGACGCGGGAAGAGAAGCCTATTACTACTGCCAGTCCTGCGACAGTATTTTCACAAATAACACCGGCGGCGAAGAAATCACGGATAGCGACAGTCTCATTATAGCAGCCACTGGCCATAAGGAATCAAAGTGGAAATACGATGAGGATATTCACTGGAAGGAATGTACAGTCAAGGGCTGCGGTGTTATCATTGACGGAACAAACGAAGGACATGATTTCTCCGATAAGGATAAATGTACCGTTTGCGGATATAAGCGCGGAGACGTTATAGTGGAGGATACCGCACAGTCGGAGGATGATACCAATGAACCAGGCTCTGCTGACAGCTCCGATGGTAAAGTGACTTCTCCGGATTCATCGCAGAGCAGCGACACATCCGACGGTACAAAAGAGCAGGATGATAATAAATTTATGTGGATCATTGTAGCTGCCGTGGCTGTTGCTGTTATCTGTGTTGCACTTACTGCGGTTGTGCTGGTGAAGAAAAAGGGTAAAAAATAAGGGAGCCTTGGTGTGAAAAAGATGAAATGGCTTTTATTCGGAGCAGGGGCTTTATTGCTTGCCGGACTTCTTTTCGCCGGATGTAAAAGGTTAAATACAAAATCAAACGCTGACACAGACGATATAGACGGCGGCGTGGTTAAAAGACAAAGCGGTGACGATTCGCCGAAGGTCATTAATTCCACGGAAATTACCGAATTTCACTGTGAATTTTCACTGCTTGCTGCCGTAGATCCCGAGGGACTTGAAAACCGGATATACAAGTTAGATGTTCAGTATAAGGGCGATGACGTTCAGGGCAGCTTTAAGAAATACGGCCGCGGCGCTCCCTCGGAAAGCTTTGAATTTAAGGTAGACAAGGAGTTTCTCGAAGCGTTGCAGGAAATTATTGCAAGGCATAATTTGGCAGCCCGTAACGGTTATGTCCACACGGTCAGCGGACTGCCGGATATGTACGGCGCACTGATCGACATCCGGTATGCCTCGGGCGAATACATCTATGCTCATGACAATCAGGACTGCTTTATGACAATGGAATCAATGCGTGAGCTTGCAGAGCTTTTCATGGCTCAAAAGTAAATAATAAATATTATAATTATAAGGAGGATAATACTATGTCAATTTTTGATAAGCTTAAGAAGGGCGTAACCGATGCGGTGAAAAATACTGCCGCAGGTGCAGTTAATGCGGCGATGAGCCAGAAGGAAACCTTTACCTTTAACACACTTCCCGAAAGCCTTGCCGAGCTTCAGGCACTTCCCGAGGCATCAATGGATACGCCGTTCAAAACCGCCGCTCTGACCGTTTGCGCACTTTGCGTTTATGCGGCAGACAAGAATATCGGCGCCGAAATGCTTAATTTCCTGCTTGGTCCGCGTCCGCTTAACAATGTTCAAATCTCGTTCTTAAACGAGCGTTTCCGTGAAGGACATCATGTGCCGTTCTCATATTTCAAGGGGGCTGTTCCGGAAAATGATTACACTCCCGATACACCCTTTACAATAACGGTTGAATCGGGCGCATATTCCGATGCGAATGCCGCTGATGGCTATAAGAAGCTATTCATCAGAAGCGGCGGCGCGGATAATGCCCGTGAGATCGTGCTTCGTAAACGCGGTAGTGACGGAAAATGGTTCTTATGGGAGCAGTTCCTGTTAGTTGGCATCCGAAAGGCTAAATCAGATGACCCGTGGGCATGAGAACCCGGATACTGATAGGTGCTATGCTATTTACAATGCTGATGGGACTTTTCGGCTGCGGAAAAGAAGCTGCAAAAACGGTCACCTCTGTTGAGAGTATGACGCTTATCCTGCGTGGAATGCGAGGCGGCACCGTTTATAAATTCGAAGCCGGGGAAAATGAGACAGAACTGCGGCGTTATCGTGAATTATACCGTGACGGAGAGGATATTCTTGAGCTTGAAAAGAGTGTCCCCTGCGATGAAGCGACGATGACCGGTCTTATGAACACCTGCACGGTTATTCGTTGGGACGGCTTTAACGGGGAGCATCCGAAAAATGTACAGGACGGTATCATGTTTCGCTTTGATGCGACGGTAAACGGAACAGAGAATATCTCTGCAGAGGGCTCGGAAAATTTCCCGAATGGGTATCGCGAATTTGTGAGAACACTTGACACGATGCTTGCCGGGGAAGGAAGTGACCCTGTTCGAGGACTTGAAACCGGACCGTTTTCCACGAAGCCGCTGTCTGCAGGTGAAGTTTGGACGTGTTCCGAATGCGGCACGGAGAATAGCGGCAGGTTTTGCAGTGAATGCGGAATGCCATTTGAAAAGTGAAAAAGCTTGAAGTGGGGAGCTTCGGTTCCCCTTCTTCTCAAAGTCCTTTTCGGTTTATTGCGATGAGGATTTTGAAAAGAAAAAATAAATCACCGTTTAAGGAGGTATATGTGATGAGTTATGTTGGAAAATGGGTGTTTCATTCGATTGGAACGATAACCGATTCGGATGAAATGGTTTATTTGGGCGCGGAGGATTATCTGAAGTCTCCCATGCCGTATATCGATGAAACGGACGAAGATGCTGTTGCCGACGAGCTTCAACAGAGAAAAAGCATGATCGGTATGCAGATCGAAATTGCGAAGGACGGTAAGATGTATATGCTGATGCCGCTTCCTGAGGGCGTTGACAAAGAGGAGGTCGATGCGGCTGTTGCATCCGGTGAAATAACTCTGCGTGACGGGATGATGCTTGGCGGATGTGAATCCTGGGAGGAACGTGACGGCGTGCTTTGGTACACGACTGAGCTTAGTGAGGACGGATGGACAAAGGGTTCGGACGATGACGGTTTTGTTTTCTTCATGACCATTCGATTTGTTAAATCAGAGTAAGAGCATGAGTAGTATTTTTGAGAGCGGAAGCTTCAGTGTTTCCGTGCCTGACGGTTGGATGGCATTCTGCGGCACTGACAGCGACGGAAAAACCACGCCGAAGAAGGTACATATTTATAAAGGCATAGAAAAACAGACGGATATTTTCACTCATGCCGGCATCACGGTTTGTTTCTTTGGCAGAGGAGATTATTACCTTTCCCCAAAAAACTTTTACGATAATATCTCGGATCTTGAGCCTGTCACAATTGGTGCTCACGTCTGGAACGGATACACCTGCACAAGCCTCGGATATCCGTATACGATGTTGGACGCCAAACAAGACGGATGTGTTTTCCAGGTTATGATACTTATGAAAAACGGGGAATACGAGCTCTCATTAGCGGACGCAGATGTGAAGCTTATCCTCGAAAGTCTTGCACCGGTGACGTGTGATTCGGATAAATAATAGCGAAAGAAGGGTTTAAATGAAATCGGAGTTTAAGAAGAGTCTGAGCATATTGCTCTGCTTCCTGATGCTGTTCAGCGTATTTGGGGCAGCGGGCGGATATGAGCATATACATTTGGAATCGGGTCATGTACATGATGAACACGAAGAACATGGCGAGCATACAAGCGTACTTGACATTATTGATAATACGCTTGAGTTTGTGCTGTCACTGTTTGCCGTTCCCGTAAGCGCCGATTATGAGGATGGCGTTGAATGTGAATTTTGCGGCGGCTGGCGTTATGACGACTGGAAATGTGACAATGGCGACCACTGCGGCGACGGAGCTGACGGCGACTGCTATAATGAGCACCACTGCGGATCATGCGGTGAGTGTGTGGAAGATAACGGCCTGTGCGACGACTGTGAATTTTGTTTCGAGTGTTGCGAATGTGAGGATAAATGCCGCGGATGCTATGAAATGGGCGAAACCGTTTGCAAGGATTGCGGCGAGAAATGCTCCGGGTGTGATTGGATCTGTGACCAATGTGAAAAATGCACCGACTGTATAGGCGATGAATTATATTGCTCCTACTGCGACATCTGCATAGAATGTGCCGATTGGGTCTGCTACTGCGGCGACGGCTGTTCTGAATGTGCCTTTGGTTGTGAGGAATGCTTTGAGAAATGCACGAAGTGTTCAGGCGACGAGCTTTGCCTCTACTGCTGGACCTGCTTTGATTGCGTAGGCGGTGAGGGCGATTACTGCGCGGAATGTCAGCTATGTAAGAATTGCGTGGACGTTGTCTGTGCTTGCGGAGCGGGCTGCTCTGAATGTGCTTATGTTTGCCCCGAGTGCGGCGAATACTGCGAAAATTGTGCAGACGGATATATCTGTATGGAGTGCGGAATATGTGACGACTGTGCCGGTGGTGACAACAACTTCTGTCATGAATGTCTCCTTTGTAAAGATCACGTAGATTACATATGCTTCTGCGGCGAAGGCTGCTCGAGCTGCTCCGTCATCTGTAAGGAGTGCGGTGAAAAATGCGAAAACTGCGCCGACGATATGCTGTGTAACGACTGCGAGACCTGCTTTGACTGCGTTGGCGGTGAAGGAAACTACTGCGAGGAATGCGGACTTTGTAAAAACTGTGTTGATCAGGTTTGCATATGCGGCGGCGGATGCTCAGGCTGTGCCGAGATTTGTCCCGAATGTGCGGAAAAGTGTGAGGTGTGTGCAGATGATGAGCTTTGTACCGAGTGCGGAATCTGTATTGACTGTGCAGGCGGTGAGAGCAATTTCTGTGCAGAATGCGGACTTTGCTATAACTGTGTTGATATGGTCTGTGTCTGCGGAGGCGGATGCTCGAACTGTGCCGTTATGTGTAAGCAGTGCGGCGAAAAGTGCGAAAACTGTGCTGACGATATGCTGTGTACCGACTGCGAGATCTGCTTTGACTGCGTTGGCGGAGACGGCAACTACTGCGCGGAATGCGGATTATGTAAAAACTGCGTGGAGCAGGTATGCTCCTGTGGAAATGGATGCTCGAACTGTGTACAGATCTGCCCGGAATGTACCGACAAATGTGAAAACTGTGCGGATGATGAGATCTGCAGCGGATGCGGCATCTGCTTCGATTGTGTAGGTGGCGAGGGCAATTACTGCTCCGAATGCGGTGAATGCAAAAACTGCGTGGATCAAGTCTGCTCCTGTGGTAACGGCTGC
>JAZNFB010000156.1:0-7629 GCA_045588895.1 Candidatus Flemingiibacterium sp. | reverse complement strand
CGGCAGAGTTTACAAGCTATATCCACACGGTGGACAGCGAGAATAACGGAAAAACTTCATACGGCTTCGGTTATCGAAATGATGCACTTACCGATGCCATCACAACCGGCGAGGGAACATATGAGCTTACGATGTGGCTGCGTTTCGCTCCCGAGGCAGGTTATACCGGTGAGTTTGATAATGTAACTGTTACGCTCGGCTCTGAATTTTCCTCCGAGTATATCATTAGTGCAGTTGGTGGCGATGACTCGGTTAAGGTAATCTCCATTGACGGTGATACTGTAATTAATCAGTACGGCACGCAGTACCTTGCTCCGAGCACCGAATGGCAGAAGTATACGATCAAATTTACACTTGACGGCGACGTCAGAGATATTGCAGGAAAGGGTATACGCTTCCACAGCCTGAAGCTTCCTTTTGAGGTTGGCGGACTCTCGCTCACAAGAACCGATACCTCCGAGGTTATCATCGACGATAAGACTCCGGATATCGACAATTGGTACACAGATAAGATCTATATCAATTCGGCAAACTTTGAAGTCAAGCCCTTTATTGCAGATTATTACCGTGCGGAGTCGGTTGGCGGTGCAAATACTGCTGTCAAATCAGGTTCTGACGAGATACTTGATATGGGCGTTTACGAGATAAGTGCTGATTTCCGTGCAAGCGCGGCGGCAAATCTCACGGCGTCTGCAAACAACGAAACGAGTGAGTCTGTTGCTCTCACAGAGGATTGGTCAAATATCACTCTTACTGTCAGACTCAAAAAAGCAACTAAGCTTTCCGATATCATTTTTGCGCTTGACGGCCCGTATATGCTTGATTTCACGGATCTCGACGTTCAAAAGGTGGCGGCTTACAGCATAGATGATTGGACAACCCCTTCAGGCGATCCTGTTATTTCTGTTAAGGAAAGCATTGATTTCCTCTCGTATGTTTACGCAGAAGACAGTAACAATAACGGAAAAACCTCCTATGGTTTCGGTTATCGCAGTGATGAGCTTGCAGATGCGATTACAAACGATGACGGCGGCACATATAAGTTAAGCTTCTCAATCCGCTCGGCGACCGATAATCTTGACAGTGTTGTTTTAACTCTCGGCTCTGAATTTTCGTCCGAATATATTCTTTCAAAGCTTGGTGCAAGCGGTGACGATACAATCGGACATATCAATGTTTTATCAATTGATGGCGGAGATGAAGAGAAGGGTAAGCTGCTTCTTTCAACCGAATGGCAGAATTACACCATAACCTTTACGGTCGATGGCGGTGTTCGTGATATCACGGCGAGAGGTATCAGATTCCACGCTCTTCAGAACCCGGTCGAGGTCGGCGGACTCTCGCTTGTCAGATGCGATACCGGTGCAGTTATTATAAACGACAGTGATGCTTTGCTTGATAACTGGTATACCGATAAGCTGTATATCAATTCCGCAAGCTTTGAAAAGCGTGTCTGCATTCCGGAATATTACCGTGCAGAGGGTACTTTAGGCGAAAACACAGCCATTAAGTCTGTAAGCAGTGATACGCTTGAGGCAGGTCTTTACCACGTAAGCGGCAATTTCCGTATCAATGGCGATAACGGTGATACTGCGAAGCTTTTTGCATTGATAAATGGTGTTCAGCTTGTAACACCTCGCGGCAGTGAAAGTGAAGAGCTTTCAAACGTCTGGAAGAATGTTACATTTGTTATTGACACGGCAGTTAATGATCTCAGCGTCAGTGACCTTATCTTCATGCTCGATTGCGATATGGATCTCGAATTTACCAATATTACGGTTGAGCAGCTTGAGCGCTATGTTAAGCTTTCCGATATCAATTCCGGCACGGTTATGACGCTTCTCATGCTTATGAAGGCATATGAGGAGGGACGTCCTCCTATTAAGGATTACCGAGGAGTCAGAGTTGAGCTTCCTCTTAACGAAATGTCCATCGCTCCGACAGACGGTAATCTCATTACTGTAGCGCAGGTTATCCGCAAGTCAAACTGGATCTATGGGGATCAGACTCTCTCATTCAGATATGACGATGACGGTACTGTCATTGCCTCGGCAAGAGATATTGTTGACAACAGGGTTGGCTTCACATATTCGCCTAATGTTGCACTTCGCTCAGGCGTTTACACCTTCTCGGGCGAATTTCGTGCCGCAAACGAGGGCGAAAGTACTGTTCTTCGAGTATACGTCGGCGGACAGCTTCTCCTTTTCCCGGTGACTAATGAATGGAAGAAGGTTGAAGTGACATTTGAGCTTGACGAAAAGACTCCTCTTGAGTTTACAGTCAAAGGCGGTCCCGTTGCGTGGTATATTCAGGATTATGACATGAGAAATCTTACAATCACCGACCAGGCTGCGAACCCCTATGATCTTGAGCTTGATACAGACGGAGATTTTGAAAAAGAATCGAGCCTTAACAATTGGAAGCCTCAAAGCGGAGCGGGCGTTATCGACAGAGTCAGCGAGGACGGTAATACCTTCATGCGCAGTACCAAACGTACCAAGAACTATATCGGTCTTTACTATACACTCCCCGAAGATATCATTGCAGGTGTTGCTTACAGAGTGACATTCGATATACGCACATCAAATCCGGGTGAAACGACGGTTGCACGTGCACATTACTATGAGGGAGAGAGCACCGAGCTCGTTGACATGACATTTACAGTCGGTGCTTCCGATTCTCATGCAAAGCATATTGATGTTGACAATGAATGGAAGCATATTGAAGCTGTATTTGTTGCAACACAAAGCGGTGACTTCCGTTTCGGTATTTGCGGCGGTCCATATGCTGAATATATCCAGGACTACGATATTGATAACTTTAAGGTCATCAGACTCAATTACGGTGTCCACCTCGGCGAATATAACGACGGTGACTTCGAGGATCCCCTGATGGCAACCGCAAAATGGATTCCCGATTCCGGCGCAGGTAAGATATCGCACGTTATTGAGGATGGCAACGGCTTCCTTCGTAATACCGAGCGTACACGTAACTATCAGAGCATTATCCTGACCTCGGGAATTACTCTCGAAAAGGGTCAGAAAATCAGAATTGCTTACGATGTTCGCACGTCAAATCCGGGTGAAACATCTGTACACCGCATAAATGTACGTGTTGGTGATTCCGGAATTATTGATGTTCCCGTAATAGCCGAGTCCACCATGCAGAGCGGTTATCAGTATGAGGTTACGGACGAATGGACTCATATTGAAGCGGTTTATACCTCAAATCGTGACGGTATGCTGAAATTTGGTATCTGCGGCGGTCCGTATGCAGAATATATACAGGATTTTGATATCGATAATCTCATTGTTGAGGTCACTTCGTGATTGAAAAGGAGATAAACATGAAAAAGACAAAGTTAATTTCGGTGCTTCTCACAGCAGTCCTTGCGGCTCAGGCTCTTGTCTCTGCCGTGAGTGCGAAGCTGGTTGTCGGCGTCAGCGGTGAGCTTGATGAATATAAGGCTGCCGATACGCTCTCTGTTCCGGCGCAGTCTGTTCAGGGTAACCGTCTGCCGTTAAGCTCGTTTGACGTAGCTGACTGCACGATAAACTGGACGGTTTACAGTCATATAAGTAAGCCCCGTATGCGCCTTGAATGGCTCTACGACGAAAACGGCGGTTATCTGCGTGCAACAGACCGCTCGGTGAACTATTTCGGTTATCAAAACACACCTCTCTTTACTTATACAGAGGGACTCTATAAGTTCACAGGTTATTTCCGTACATATTATGAGGATGAGGTGACCAGTCTGCGCCTCGAGTTTATTGACGATTTCGGTAATCAGATAAATGATGAGATTCTTATAAACTGCGGCAATGAATGGGTAAAGGTCGTATATTACCTTGAAGTTCCCGACACCATGAAGAATATCAACATCTGCGGTGCGGGACGTGCTGAATATATACAGGATTTCTGTATGGATGAATTTTCGATGGTCAAGGTTGATGAGATTCCGAAGGGTGCTGCCAATAAGAAGGTTTACGGAATTGAATCAATCGATTACGAAGAGGTGGCAGAGCAGTTATACAGCACAAGAGGCATCTCCGATTGGAATGAGGAATCAGAGGGCAAATATGCAGTCAACGGCATCATGATGAACAATGACGCGGATGGTACTCTCTTTAGTGTCGGTACTGATCCCGATTCGGTTACCGTTCAGGATATGATCGACCTTGTAATGCAGTATGAGGGATCACAGGTTACCGATATGATGATCTGCGTATGTAACGAGATTGCAACCTATCCGTCGCTTGTCTGGACCTCTTATCTTGAAAAATATTATCAGAAAGAGGAAGACGGAGTTGAGGTTGACTGGACAGACAACAGAGCAACCAAGGGCGCACAGCATTTATGGGAGAACCTCACCCTTGACTATATCGGTCTTTGGTGTGAGCTTTTGCCGGAGATCGGTATTAACCCGTGGATATCCTACCGCATGAACGATGCTCATGAGCGTAATGTCGGCGTATCGTTCCTCATGTCCGATTTCTTCCATGAAAATCCGCAGTTTTATCGTGTAAAGCACCATGACTATGTTTCATATATGGATAAGATCTATGACTATACTCATCCCGAGGTGCGCGATCACTATCTTGCGCTTATAAACGAGTCGCTCAGCCGTTACAATTGCTACGGTATCGACCTTGACTTCCAGCGTGAAGCCTTCCTTTGGTATATCGGCGGCGAATATAACGGACTTGATATTCTCAATGAGTTCATGCGTGATGTTGAGGATGTCGTGGCGATATATGAGGAAAAGTACGGTCATGAGATTAAGATTGCAGTTCGTGTTCCGTCTGATCCAATGACCTGCTATGAGCTTGGCATGGACGTTGTAACCTGGGCGGCAGAGGATATTGTTGACCATGTTACCGTCGGCGGACGCTTTGAAACGACTGATACTGATATTCCGATAAGACTTTGGGATTCGCTTCTTGAGCCTCACGGAGTAACGCTTGCGGCAAGTATTGATACATCATACATAAGACATGATACGTCTTCGGGCACAACCGGTTTGACTCTCGATATGCTTGCAGGAATTGCAGCAAATGCATATTCGCAAGGCGCAGATAAGATATACTACTATAACTATAACACCACTATAACCGAAGCCGGCCCGGTTACTGATGAGGATAAGGTTGACGTAACTCGCGACGGTCATTTTCAGGGATATTACGGCCTTGAGGGGAATACCGGTAAATGGCTTGTTTGGAATACCATTGGCTCGTATGAAAAGTGCCTTGAAATGAACCGCAGATCTATTCCGACCTTCAATGATACAAGAGCACCTTGGAATACAAGTTACAAAAATCAGATCGTTCCATGCAGAATCAATCCCGATACGAATTACACATTCCGCATTCCGGTTGGTGACATTGTTGTCGGCTCAAAGGTTACATTCATGATTGCAGGCTCTTCAACTGCGTATCTTAATCCCCCTATGGTATATGTTAATTCAGAGCCTTGTAAATTCGTAGGCGTCGGTGACTGTCCGCCGACAAAGAGCGGAATTTTCACCGAGGAAAAGGTTATGATGTATGAAATTCCCGTGGAAGCACAAGATGAGAGTTATATGGTTATTGAGATTAATTCTCCCGAGAATTTCTGGTGTCCGCATATGGAAATAGTTGTTGAAGCACCGGTTCATTAATCGGTATTCATATATTTCATTTTCATTTTCCCCATAAAAATGGCGGCTTCGCGAACGGTACACGGGGTCGCCGTTTTATTTTTATTCTGACACAAAACTATTGAAAAATATCCGAATTTATGTTATACTGTAAGCAACAATATTTATCGGAGGTTTATACCATGAAAACAATCAAGGCAGTACCGCTTACTCACGAGGCATTTGCGCCATTTGGACAGTTTTATAATTATGAAGTGCCGGACGGATACGCACTTTGCGGTGAGCTTCACAGGTTCTATCCCGACCGTATATGCGCAGACAGCAATCACAGAATCGGTTTTTCTCCGATCACTGTGAAAAAGCCCGAGCGAATGATTATAACACAGCAGGAATATCATACGACTACATGGGAAATGATACTTCCGCTTGATGATGATATGATTCTTCACGTTGCACCGGCATCTGCAGGTACAGTTGTTACCGACCTTGCAAAGGCGTTCATTGTACCGAAGCATACACTGGTTAAAATAAACACGGCGATATGGCATCTTGCACCGCTTCCGGCAACCAAGGAACAGCTTACAGCGATGATAATTCTTCCCGAATGTACATATGCAAACGATTGTACTGTGGTTGATCTTGCGCACGAGGAACAGTTTGAAATTGTGATTTGATGCGATGACAGTTATAATTTGAATACAAAAAATCCGAGCGTTTCTTAAAAGAGGAGACGGTCGGATCTTTTTTGAACTGCCGCAAATTGTACGGACAGCACAAAAGCAGTTAAAATGACAGAAAATATTAAATTTTAAGCAACGAACTGACATTGTTAATGGTTGATAGTAACCTCCGAGAAGCCACCACCGTGTTATCACATTCTATTTCGCCAACAAAAAAACCACCGTATAAACGATGGCTTCAATGGTGGAAACAACTGGAATCGAACCAGTGACCCCTTGCATGTCAAGCAAGTACTCTAACCAGCTGAGCTATGCTTCCAAATATGGTGAAACTGCGGAATGGGATGTAACTCCGCAATTTCGCTTGGTCGGAATGACAGGATTTGAACCTGCGACATCCTGCTCCCAAAGGTCGGGTTTTACTTGGTTTTTGTTACTTTAAAACAGTTTTTAGTCGTTTTTATTCCGAAAAAGAGCCGTTTTTTGTGCTCTTTGACACTCTCGTGTGCGCTGTCTCCGTCCGCTCAAAAGCCATCTATGGTCAGTTCTGTGGTCAGAAATACCTCCCGTGAACGTAAATCCACGGGAGGCTCTGTTGTTTATCGTACTACCGAGGAATGACTGTAAATATAGAATTCCTCTTGGCTCGGCATCCACGCCTTTTCCTTTGGCGGAAATGTCGCATCGAATGCTTCAACTCCGGCGGTGTCCTCACAGCAGTCGGCGGCGGTTGATGGGATGTACATCCACTTTCTTCCGTCAAGTGCGCCCGGAACAAGCTCACAAACGAGCAGCGCCGTCGGGAAGTTTCCTGGTGCGACAAAGCTGACGTTCTTCTTTTTGCAGCTCACGAATCCGCGGCTGACATAGTTACCGGGATTGCCAAAATTTATGTTCACATCGTATCCGATTCTGCGAGCTTCTTCAAAGGAATGCTCAATCAGTATCTTTCCGAGCTTCTGCCTTTGATATTCAGGTGCAACACAAAGCGGACCAAAGGAGAGAATCTCACGGCGCTCACCGTTCTCATCTTCAAGCCAAGCCTTCGTATACATAATGCTGCCGATGATCTTGCCATCTTTTTCAATCACAAACGCAAGCTCGGGAACGAAATCGGGGTGGCTTCTCATCATGTGGACGAAATAATGCTCGTCTGCGCCCGGCTTGTAGATGTTCCAGAACGCCTCGCGAGTCAATTCTTCTACTTCACGGTAGTCTTTTTCCGTTTCAAGACGGACGATATAGTCATAGTTCATTTTCAAACCTCTCTGTAAATTGATGACTGCAATCTGCGGGAGGCGTGCGGAGATGGAT
>JAZNFB010000155.1:0-2699 GCA_045588895.1 Candidatus Flemingiibacterium sp. | reverse complement strand
GTATTTGGAAAAAGCGTTTAAATACAAACTGTCAACGCCACTTTACACCATCAAAGAAACGCACGTGTTTGATAGCCGTACATCGTATAGTGTTCCGCCTGCAATTATTGCATTTTTGGAATCGACGGATTATGAAAGCGCAATCAGAAATGCAATCTCTCTTGGAGGTGATGCAGATACACAGGCGTGCATAGCCGGCGGTATTGCAGAAGCTTATTATAAAGAGATTCCCGAGCATATTAAGCGTTTTTGTGATAGTAGAATAGATGTATCAATAAAATCCGTTGTGAAAGAATTTAATCAAAAATATCTGATTACATAGGACTCGTTGCAATCATGGCGATAAAAGTCCGCAAGCAATCGGGTGCTTTTAACCCCCTACGTCTACTTGGCAAAAAGCAAAAATATCGGTTCACTATTTACTTTCATTTTAAACTGTGGTATAATGACCGCATAAGAGATCCGAACAAGATAAGTCGGGCATTAACCAGAAATTGTCCCACAAGAGGACGAGAAGGAGAATATTATGATAATCAAAGCAAATGAATGCAAGGCAGATGCAAGAAAGAATATGAAGGGCGGAGACGGAACGGTTTACGTAACCGAATTCGTTTCGGCAAATGAGCTTAACGGAAAGGGAAGACTTTTCGGAAATATTCATCTTGATCCGGGAGCGTCGATAGGATATCACGTTCACGAGGGAGAGAGTGAGCTTTTCTACGTTATCAGAGGAGAGGCTCTATATAACGATAACGGTACCGAGTATCCTCTTTGTGCGGGGGATACAGCGGTGGTTACCGCAGGAAACGGTCATTGTATCGCAAACAGAGGAACTGAGCCTGTTGACCTTATTGCTCTCATCGTTTATGCGTAAGCTGAAATGTCTGATTGGTGTGAAATATGGTAATTACGCGCGAATATAAATTTGGCGGAAAATATGACGTTGTAGTTTGCGGAGGGGGACCTGCGGGAGTTGCGGCGGCTGTTTCGTGCGCCAAGAGAGGCAAGCGGACTCTGTTACTTGAAGCGGGAGGATGTCTTGGCGGCTTCTGGACGCGAGGATTGCTCACTTGGCTTATCGATACCTTTGACAAGGGAGATTTCTGGGATGAGGTGATGGAACGTTTGGAGAAAAATGCCGACGGAAAAAAGCTTCCCTCTATTTCAAGATTCACCGCCGATACAGAAAAAACAAAGCTTGAGTTTGAAAGAATGTGCAAAGAGTCGGGAGTCGATATTTTATATCATACGTTCGTTTCCGATGCGATCACGGACCACAGAATGCTTAAGGCAGTGCTTACCGAATCAAAAAGCGGACACGTTTATTATGAAGCGAGCATTTTTATTGATTCCACGGGAGACGGTGATCTTGGATACCTTTGCGGAGCTGCCTACGAAATAGGTAATGAAGACGGTAAAACTCAGCCGATGTCGCTTGTTGCTCATATTGACGGAGTCAAGATTGACAAAACGAATTATGACAGCAGATACGTAAGCAATAAAGAGGCAAAAGGCAACATTCTCAACGATATTAACGGCAGCGGTATTGCTCCGTCATATAAATCGCCGTTGCTTGCGGTACTGTCGGAGAAATACAATACGCTTGGATTTATGGTAAACCACGAATACGGAAGCGGACTTGACACAAAAGACATCACCGAGAGCACGTTGAGCGCCAGAGAAGAGATCCATAAAGTTGCAGAAGGCTTGAAGAATTATGGCGGCATATGGAAGGATCTGCGTGTTACCGCGACTGCCGATATGATCGGAGTCAGAGAGGGACGCAGAATAAAGGGACTTTACAGAGTCTCTATAGATGATGTTGTAGCCGGAAAACAATTTGAAGACGGTATCTGTACCGTTACCTTTAATACCGATATCCATTCGCTTCGCGCCGATAATAACAGTGGATTTGAAGAAAAATATGACAAAAAGCATCCTCCGTATCAGATCCCGTTGCGCGCGTTGATCAGTGCTGATATCGACAATTTGTTGATGGCGGGTCGTTGTATCAGCGGAGACTTTGTGGCTCATTCAAGCTACAGAGTGGCAGGACCGGCATTCAGGACCGGAGAGGTTGCAGGCGCGTATGCCGCGTACTGCGTTGAGAATAACGTACTGCCCAACACACTTGCGGACCTATCAAGCTTTTTATAAGCTGTAAGTCGGACGAACATAAAACACAATTATAAACGGCATACCACGGTGTATGCCGTTTATAATTAAATGCTTTGGTGACGAATGAAGTCGCACAAAAAGAAAACACTTAGCAATTCGGAGGTTAAAATGAAAATATTAAATTACGGTTCGTGCAACATAGATTACGTATATATGCTCGATCACATTGTAAGAAAAGGAGAGACCGAAGCGTGCGATGCGCTTGCTTGATAACACGCCTGACCTCATTTCGTGTACACTAAAAGGCGCGCCCAAAAAGTATGACGGTCAATCTCCTTTACAAGTGGCATGAAAAGCTTCGAGCACCGAGATGATCGAACTATTGCTTACGTATCAACCGAACGTAAACTTTATCGAGGATGAGTCTTGCGCAAATCCCCGGAGAGGCCCTGTCATTCACGATGCAATCAATCGGGCAATGATGTGCAGCCGTTGGAACGTTAGCCGTCCCGATGGTCTTGAAGTGTTTCATGATGAAAGAACCGCTGATGGGGCAATTTTTCTGACTCTGAAGCGTTTCG
>JAZNFB010000154.1:0-2039 GCA_045588895.1 Candidatus Flemingiibacterium sp. | reverse complement strand
AAAGCAAGGTCTGTATCACAGTCTTTACAGTATGTACGATGTGTAAAAGGTAAATTTTACTTGTAATCGAAACAGAAATAGCGTATAATATTATTTAACTATAAACAGGAGTGTGTTTTACAAATGAAAAAATTTATAAGCATTGTTCTGCTGTCGGTAATGGCAGTTTCCCTCTTTTCTGCATGCGGATATAAAGAGCCCCCGGCAATAGGCTTTCTTGTTGCCGACCAGTTTGACGGCTATAAGCTCGGTACTGTAGAGGAGCTTGTTCCCGGAAAGGAAATCAAGGACCTTATCGGTGACCCGGATATCGTGAAATTCTCATCCGCTGAAAAGGGACTTTCCGCACTTCGCAACAAGAAAATTCACGGCATGGTGCTTCCTGCGGTATACGCACATCACGAGCTTGAAAAAACCGATGATTTTATCCCTACAGAAATCACCTTTGTTGAAAAACAGCTCCGCGCAATTTCTCTTAACACTCAGGAGTTTATTATTCACGTCGATACCGCATTCACATCAATTCTGAACAACGGTACGGCACAGAAGATTGCCGACGCCCACTCTCCTTACGCAAACCCCGAGGCTCCTTATGTGCGCCCGTCAGATTATAAGAAAATCGACGGCAGAGTTATCACCATCGGCGTCTGCTCTGATGATAACTTCCCGCTCAATTACCGCAATGACGCAGGCGAGCTTGTGGGAATAAACGTCGATATTGCATACGAAATGGCGGCAGGCGCACGTGCAGACCTTGTAATAAAGGAATATCCCGCAAACAAGCTTATGGAAGCACTTGATGCCGGAGAAGTGGATTTTATCCTCAATGAGTACTTTGAAGATGAAAAGAATCCTATCAGCGCAAAGTACCTCTACTCCCACAACTACTGTGACGCATCAACCTATATTCTCATCCGCAGTCCCATAGCTGACTTTGAGGACGGGCAAAAGTAAAAAAAGTCGGCATTAAGCGCCGGAAATAAGCATAATAATCGGTATCCAGACTACCGAGCGGAGGCTTATACATGAATGCAATTGTAATTTACAAAACAAAATATGGCTCAACAAAAGCCTATGCCGAATGGATTGCAGAGGCCCTCGGCTGCGAAATTGCAGAAGCAGGCAAGATTAAGGCAAGCGAACTCCAACAATACGATACCATAATCTACGGCGGCGGTCTTTATGCCGAAGTAATCAACGGAGTCAACCTTATCACCAAAAACTTTGATATGCTGTCCGATAAAAAGCTTGTTGTTTTCTCCACCGGTCTCACTCCGCCGGAGTGCCGCGATTATTACGACAAGCTCGTGGTAGAAAAAAACTTCAAGCCGCACATGCTTGAAAAAATAAAGATTTTCAATTTTCCCGGAAAGATGATACTTGACGAGCTTTCTCTCCCACACCGCGCCGCACTTAAAACACTTAAAAAAATCATGTCGGCAAAGGAAAACCCGACCGACATGGAAAAGCTGCTTATAACACTGTGTGATGCCGACGGAGATTTCAGTGACAGAAAGCTCACCGATGCACTTGTTGCATATGTGAAAGAATAAATAAGTAATGTATAAACCTGCAGGAGCGAAAATTCGCCTCTGCAGGTTTGTTTTTATATGCCCGTCATACCCTAAAAAACATACACGAGTCAATCCTCTTTCACGAATCAGACCTGTGTATGTTTTTTTATTTCGTTCTCTTGCAGTTTTTCTGTTTCCTGTTCAATTCTCTTAACAAGCTCATACGGATGGAGCTCCAAAGCATTCGCAATTGCCCAAATAGTTTCGAAGTTAGGCTGTTTTGTCCCACTTTCAATCATCGCCAGATGACTGCGCGCAATTCCGGCAAAACCACTCAACACTTCTTGCGTCAACTTTTTGTTGTTGCGCAATTCACGTATCACTTTTCCTGTTGCGTCTCTTCTAAATTCCACCATTGCACAATTATTTTTCATTCAACCGTTCAGCCAGAGAAACCAACATATCCAAATCATCGCTATTCATTTTGCGTGTCAATTCAAGCAGCTAAGTCGGAGGCCAAGCGGT
>JAZNFB010000153.1:0-2337 GCA_045588895.1 Candidatus Flemingiibacterium sp. | reverse complement strand
ATTTACGGTGTTGATTCTTCCCTGACGGGAGAGAATCAGCAACTGATTGACATTGTTACCGAGCTTTCTAACTTGTGTGGTCAGTTCGCGCAGACCGTCATAATTTATTACCTTTTTATCAATGGCGCAGAAGATGATATAATCGGTAATACGCATTCCGGCATCTGCGGCTTTTTTACGGATCAGAGCATCCATCGTATCGGTGACTCTGAAATTAAAGCGCTTGCTTTTCATAAAAAATCACTCCTTAATAAAAAATAAAGTGGGTTTGGGCTTCTGCCCAACAAAAGCAGTCGAAGGCGCGGCCGCCGCTTTAGCGGTGGTCGTACAGCCAAAGGCGATGCTGGTTCTCTCCCAAAGGAGAGAAATAAAATGCGGTAAAATCCGTCAACGCCCACGGCAGAAAAGAGAAATATTGTCTGCCGGGTATCCCTTAAAAAACAGTAACAACAGATACAAAATCGCATTTACACCGTGTTTGCAAGGCGTTCGGGAGATTTGCTTTCAGCTACATTTTTGCAATAAAACAGTAACTGTCACAGTTTTTTGTTATGCTTGTAACGCTTTTGTGTAGCGTTTCAAATGCAGTTGTTGCAACGCCTTTAATGCTTTTGTCACTGTTGTCACACATTTTTAAATATTACTGTCGGCAATGAGGTTTGCTTTGGATTTTATAAGGCATACCACGCGCTTGGTTTTATCACCGATACGAACGGATTTTGTGTTCTGACCATCTGCCGTATCAATCAATTTCTCTTGCGCTAACGCCTTGAGCAGTCCTCGCTCGGTGATAGAAAAACTTTCGCCTTGCTCATCGCAAAACTTCTTTACCGCGCGGTGCGCTGCCGATTTATTAAGATAATAATAGTCGGCATCCTCGTAGCCGATAAAATTATTCGGCGTAAAAGAATGTTCGCTGTTGCGATCTAAAACAGAAACCGCACCGCTTTCCATCAGCGCATAAAGTTTACGGATAAACTTATAGGTCGGCTTGTCCTGTTCAATACTTTCGGATTGTTTTCTTGCAATATCGCAAAGAATTTCAGTGAATTCCTTTTCCATTTCCGCCGCCTTTTCTTCGGTAATCATCTTGTGCGACTGCATAAAAATCAGAAACATTTTCAATCCGATTCTAAGCTCGGCAACGATCTCCGGCACACGACCGTGACAACGAATACCGCTTTTATTAAATTCATCACGATATAACTTGAAGGCATCGCCGAGACTTTTAATAAAATCGTTTTCATTGTCATTGATGAGTTTAGAAAGCATTTCCGTATAGGCAAACATTGTACGGCGCAAGACACCTTTTTCTGCTTCCCCCTGCATCAGTGACAGTGCGCTGAGATCTACATCGCCGGGGTTCAGTTCGAGTGCAAAGTATCTTGCCGTACCGCTTTCACCAACGTCAGGCGCGAATTCAGCGGTGATAACGGCGTTACCTTGCGGAGGACGGGCATCCATAGGGGTAGCGTCTGCTCGGAGCCTTCCTCGTCCTGTACGGTCGCCGTAGGCGCGCATAATCGCCTGCGCGGTTGCGGTCAGTTTCATTTCTTCCTGCCTCCCGCAAGGATGGAAATCGTCAATACAGGTAAGCACATCCTTTAATGCAAAAGCATAATGGGTGATACTGTTTGCCGTATCTCTGAAAGACAAAGGCAGATCGGAGGAGGTGAACATTCCAAAGAAAGATAAAAATAACGCTGCAAGTGTACTTTTTCTTGTTCCGGTTTTGCCCAATAAAAAAAGAACGAACTTCGGTTCACAGTTTGCTCTGTGAAGAAATTCGTTCAGCGGTGTCAGAAAAGTAATGGCTAACAGCGGATATATAACTTCCTTCGGCGCTATACTCATATCGGGAAGTGTTGCGGTGACGGCGAGATCGTAATCGGAAAACTCGTTTTCAAAAGTATATCTTTTCAACTTGTTTGGGAGAATAACCGATTCATCTTTATCGCCGGGCATAAGAAACTTCCAGCGATTCTCGATTCGTTTCCAGCCGGTTACTGCATATACCGTCTGCCTATCGGCATATTGTGCCGTGGACTGAATGGCGTATCGGATGCTGTCTTTTACATTGCCGCCGATTTCAAGGTTGCAATCCACTCCCCAATGTTCAAGCAACCAATTGAAATTGGATAGCTCGCTGCCTGAGATTTCAATCTCCTTCAATGTCCGACCGTTTTCATGTTCACCTCCTAACACGAGCCGTTTTGTTTCGCACGCTCCATCATCCAAAGTGATTTCGGAGATAAGGCGAGGAGTAAAATTGCAGAGTTTTTGATCGTACACGCCCTGCTTGTTTGTCCGTTCAATATAAAGGCTGTTATTTTTTAC
>JAZNFB010000152.1:0-6515 GCA_045588895.1 Candidatus Flemingiibacterium sp. | reverse complement strand
CAGAGAAACACCGAATGATGTTCCCGTAACCGAGCGGATCGAAACGCTCATAGATATATCGCCCGACCTTGTTATCTCAATTCACCAAAATTCGATGCCGTACACAGCCGATATAACAAGAATCCGCGGTGTCGTTGGATTATACTGGGCAGACTCGGGATATATGCTGACGGATGTAATTGGTGAAACTATAGCAACAGCACTTGGCAAACTCGACCGTTCACCGACAAAGCAGCGTCTTGCCATGGTACGCAACCCAAAATTTCCGGCAACACTCGTTGAAACCTGCTTTATAACCTCGGTTGAAGAATATGAGCGCATGATGAAGCCGGACGCAATTGAAACAATAGCCAAAGCAGTTGCAGACGGTGTTATAAACTACTATAAGGCGCAGGAAAAATACATACTTTTCGAGTAATCACTACACAACATAAGCAAAATAATTACGGTTTTTTGTAAAAATGAATTTTGTAAAGCCGTTGATATTTGTTTCAAAATATGGTATACTATTGTGGATTTGAAATTATAACTGCATTTATGGGAGTAAGGTGTTAAAAATGGTCAAAAAGGGAATTTCATTCGCACTTCTCGCAGCGGTACTGTATGCAATCAATTTGCCTTTTTCGAAGCTGTTGCTTGACTATATGCCTCCAACACTTATGGCAGGCTGGCTTTATATAGGTGCAGGAATGGGTATGCTCGTTATCGCCTTAATAAAGAATGCGAAAAGTTTTATCCCGACCGAAGAAAAGATAACACAGGCAGATCTGCCGTATACTTTAGCAATGATTATTCTTGACATAGCCGCTCCGATTTTTCTTATGCTCGGTCTTTCCTTATCAACTGCGGCAAACACTTCACTGCTGAATAACTTTGAGATTGTTGCCACCGCAATTATAGCCCTTGCAGTATTTAAAGAGAAAATAAGCTTACGTCTGTGGAGCGGTATATTGTTTGTTACGCTTTCCTGCTTTTTTCTTTCGTTTGAAGATATATCGAGTTTTGATTTTTCAATCGGTTCACTTTTTGTTCTTTTGGCTTGCATTTGTTGGGGAATCGAAAACAACTGTACAATGCGGCTTTCTTCAAAAGATCCGCTTCAAATTGTAATTTTAAAAGGCATTTTTTCGGGACTTGGCTCGATCATAATAGGTTCTTGTATCTGCGAGCATATTACTCATTGGTGGAGTATATTTGCCGTACTCACCGTAGGGTTTGCTGCGTATGGGCTCAGCATCTTCTTCTATGTTCATGCCCAGCGTATTCTCGGTGCGGCAAGAACAAGTGCATACTATGCAATCGCACCGTTTATCGGAACGCTTCTTTCTCTTGTAATATTCCGTGAATTGCCGCACTTTTCATATTTTATTGCCCTTTTTCTAATGATCATAGGCGCATGGCTTTGTTCGAGTGATGAAAAGATTTTTAAACATACACCTCATAAAGAAACGAATGTCACCAACATTGGCGGACTTCCCCATTTTCCGGACACATCGCAGCCAACGGCAAGACCTGCTTCGGAATTTATTCGTGACTCCAAGCCAAAAAGCATACCGTTTCCGGATGAGCTTGAAGCCGCTTTGACCTGTGTTAATTTCGACATATGCAATGTACTCGTCGGCTCACTCGGCTCAAAAAAGCAGTTTGAAGATAATATCAGAAAAAGATATTACTACGTCCCTGAACGCAACTTTGACCTCAGTCGAATGCCGATACGCTATGTTGCAATATATCAATCCTCACATTTATTCGCAGATGGGGCAGGTATACGCTATTTCGGTGAGGTTGCAGATTATCGCAGGCTGCAGCGCAAAAAGATAAAATTCCCGATGCGCAAAAACAACGGTGAGGAATGGTATTACTTCTTCAAGATCAAGAAATGGAAAATGCTTAAAAATCCTATTGATGTCAGATATGAGAGCGTATACGAGCCCAAATATACAAACCTCTTCCTGCTTGAAAACTGTACACAGTCGTATGAGCTCTTTCAAGTTCACTCGGGTGAGCAGTACCGCTTACTGTATGAGCTTAACCGCATTTTCAATTCACATCAAAGCCAATCAGATCCACCCATCGAGCCAACCTACAGACTTACAAACGGCACGCTAATACGCTTTCACGGTGAAAGCTTTGATATCCTCAGTGAAACCGGAGAAAAGCTTCAAGGCATCTCACCTCTCATATCTGCTTTCAGGCAAAACCCAAAATACTATTTTGATATTCTCTCAAATCAAACAAAACAGATTTCCAGCAAACAGGAAACGGAGATACAATATGAAATCCGATAATAAAGAAAAGCCACAAAAACCGCCGAAAAAGGTCAAGCCGCCGGGAGCTGACGGACACAGACAGCGTATGCTAAAAAGATTACTTCACTCACCGGCTCATCTGATAACAGAACGTGAGCTTGTTGAAATTCTTCTTTATTATTCTGTACGTGTGCGTGATACCCGAGATACCGCCGTATATCTTATGGAGAGATTCGATAACGATTTGCGAAGACTTCTTTCTGCGTCTCCGAAAGAGCTTATGACGGTCAACGGAGTCGGTCCGCGCAGTGCAGAGCTTATCGGCGTTATAAATAAAACAGTCGAATTATTGGAGAACCTTTCTAAGGTTGAAGAAAAGACTTACGCAAATATTGAGGATATCGGTGCGCTGTTTTCGGAGCATCATAACGGAAGCCATCACGATAGCTTCTGGCTGGCATTATTTGATAACTCGATGCATCTGCTTGATATCAAAAAGCTCCGGGATGACTCAATGTCCGTTGACGATGACAATATCATCTTTTCGATCGTTGCAGGTCTATCCAAAACCTACTGTTCATCCTTCGCTGTGGCAAGACTTCCCGGTGACCTTTCATGCTATCCGACATCAGGTGATTTTGAAATGCTTAAAAGAGTGCTGGATGTTTCAGAGATAACCAACATGGTCTTCAGAGAATATTTTATAGCCTCCCCGGATGAAAATATAGGAATCAAGGATCTGTACATATAAAAAAAGAAGACTGCCGCCTGTAAAAGCAAAGACAGACAGCAGTCATTATTTTTTGTTAAAAAGATTACCTCACCTTGAGTACTATCTTACCGTTGTGTCCGCCGCTTTCCATAACAGCGTGAGCCGCCTCTGCTTCGGTGATAGGATAGATACCGTAAATGGACGAGGGGATCATACCTTCTTCAACCTTACACCATACGTCCTTAACAAGCGAAGAAATAAGCTCTGCCTTGAACGCAGGAGTACGTGAGCGTAGAGTTGAACCGATGATGCGTACGTTTCTGACATAAATATTCTTGAGGTCAATTTCAGTAATTGTTCCTGCCAATGCGGCAATTATGATCCAGCGTGCACCGTGCTCAAGATAAGGAAGACATTCTCCCATACCCTTTCCGCCAAGACAGTCAATTGTAATAGATACGGGTGTACCTGCTTCAAGCTGACTGCGGAGCACATCCTTCAGCGACTCTTTTGAGGTATCAACGATTATATCCGCACCGAGAGGAGCAATACGCTCTGCCGCTTCAGCATTCAAAACAGTTGTGATAACGCGCAGTCCGAATGCCTTCGCCATGGGAATAACCACAGATGCAAGTCCCGATGCGCCTGCCTGCATGAGAAGTGTGTCACCTGATTTCGCCTTGCCCTCATGGAAAAGGTTAAGATACGCGGTACAATAAGCCTCGGGCATTGCCGCAGCCTCTGCAAGTGAGCGTCCCGCCGGAACAGGCATGAGCATATCATATTTAACATTTACATATTCGGCATATCCACCGCCGCCGAGGAGCGCACAAACCTCATCACCAATCTTAAATGATGACTTCGCCTTTGCCGCACTTCCCATATCGGTTATAACGCCCGCAACCTCAAGTCCCATCCAATCGGGAGCACCGGGAGGCGGCGGATAATCTCCTGCTCTTTGCATAAGGTCAGCACGGTTGAGTGCCGCATAATGAATTTCGACAAGCACATCCTCATCGCCCATAATTGGATCGGGTACATTGTCCCAGCGAAGGGATCTGTCCTCGTTTACAAGTATTGCTTTCATAATTTTACCTCCGTATTCTTTATACAATAATTATATCATCAAGCACCGTTTTTGTAAATATATAATACTATCGTTTTTCGCAACAATTCTGCTATAGAGTCATTAAGAACCATTGACAATCTGCCGTTTATATGGTATATTAAAATAAACAGGGCAACAATCCTGCAATTTTGTTTATGAAAGCAAGAGGTGTCACACATGAGCAGCCGTGTTACATACGAAAAAAAGCTATGTATGTCCGAGCTTCACATAACTCACGCTGTATATGAATCGGAGCATCACTGCGATGGCGGACTCGGAGCGGATTCGTCACGAATTGTACTCTGCGTACGAGGTGCGGCAGATATACACGGCGACGAGATCAATATAAATGTACACAAGGGAGAGCTTTTTTATATTCCCGAGGGCGCAAGATACGATATTATTTGGAGCGGCACTCCCGAGATTGAATATTACATATTTCATATCTTCTCGAAAAAATATGACTCCGAAAATACAGACCGCTATGAGATGCAGCTGATAGGCGGGATTAACAGTGAGTATGCACACAGAATCTTTTCCGAGGTGCTTGAGCTTATGGAAACCGGAAGCAGAGGTTCAAAGCTTAAAGCGATCAGTATCTATTATAGCTTTTTTGCAGAGGTGTTCCCTCTCCTGCAAACGCAAGCGCCAAAACGCCGTCACCCAGCAGTCCTCGCGGCACTTAACTGGCTTGAGGCACATTTCGCCGAGGATACCTCCGCCAAGGAGCTTGCGGGTATTGCCTGTGTCAGTGAATCGCGTCTCTACCATCTTTTTCGTGATGAGATGGGTACAACCCCCGTTGCTTACCGTAACGATCTGCGTATACGTCATGCGGCTGCGGCGCTTCGCTCGGGTGAGGACAGTATTGATCGGATATCACTCGCCTGCGGTTTTAATTCGGCGGCATATTTTCGCGAAATATTCAAGCGGAGCACGGGCTTTTCGCCTATGGAATATCGCATAATGTCAAAATAATAAGGTTTGGGAGATGAAAAAGTGAGGGATGTACTTATAACCGGTGCATACGGAGGCATGGGACGCGCAGTCACCGAAGCACTGCATCAAAATGGCTTCCGTGTTTTCGCTCTTGACCGAAAGCTCGGGAAGACGCAGGAAAACATCATACCTATAGAAACAGATATAACAAATAAAGAAAGTATACAGTCTGCACTTGAAACTGTTCGCACTTATACAGATTCGCTCGTTGCCATTCTGCATTTCGCCGGGATATATATGCTTGATTCGCTCGTTGAAATGGATACGGAGGATTTTCGACGTATCTTTGATGTCAATATGTACGGCGTATTTTTGATAAACAAAGCATTTCTGCCACTTCTGAAAAAAGGCAGCCGCATACTCATAACAACAAGTGAACTTGCACCGCTCGATCCGCTTCCGTTCACGGGAATTTACGCCGTTACAAAGGGAGCGCTCGATAAATATGCCTATTCACTGCGTATGGAGTTGCAGCTGCTTGATATACCGGTCTCGGTGCTTCGCGCAGGTGCAGTTGAAACGGGTATACTCGGCTCTTCCACAGATGCACTTGACCGCTTCTGCGAGGAAACGGAGCTTTACACCTGCAATGCAGACCGTTTTAAAAGGATTGTAAACGGCGTTGAAGCAAGATGTATTCCACCGGTTAAAATAGCAAAAAAGGTTTTGAAAATACTGAAAAAGCGCAAGCCCTCATTTGCTTACAGCATAAACCGCAATCCGCTTCTTTTGCTTTTGAACGCATTGCCAAAACGTTTGCAGCTATGGGTCATAAAACTCATATTAAAATGAGGGACAAAACTGTTTTACAGGGAAATACCGTAATCTCCCGTGATGGGATCTCTGAAAATCCCAATTTCGGGCGTGACAAACGTAAAAGCTGCAAAAGCCAAGCCTATTATGCAAAGAAGCACAAATGCAGCCCTCGGAAATTTACACGTGGTGCCATTGTTAAATTGCCGTGTTTCATAGATATACACAATCGCCGCAGATATGAAGAAAATGGCAATGTTGATCCAATCGGGCGACTTACCGATAACGCCGTTATAGGTGTAAAAGATTACAGGGATCAGAATAAGACCGAGCAGGATGCCCCTTAGCTTGACGCACCAAAAATCTGCTCTGTCCCTGAAGAAAAAGCTCTCTGCTATAGCAAAGATGAACATCGGCCAGAAAAGCAGCTTCATATGCTCCCAGGTGGATTCGTTAACGCCCGAAAACGGAGCTGCCCACACAGCACCGCCAAGCAGGTCATATAAAAAATGTAATATCGTCCCTCCAAGAGAGGTTACAGCAAAACCGAGAAGCCCGGATTGATTTATTGAACCTTTCATAAAGCCACCCCAAAAAATATATCAGTAAATCAGTTTATGCGGCAAAACGGCGTTTTATGTAACATTATATTTGGAGTATTGCTATTTTACGGAATATGCAGTATAATATTGAT
>JAZNFB010000151.1:0-2028 GCA_045588895.1 Candidatus Flemingiibacterium sp. | reverse complement strand
GTTGTTGTAACACCAGAATGGAAAATTGTGACATTCGTTCTTGATGTTCCTGAAAAGAGCTCGATGAAGTCGATCCGAATGACACTTGATGACGGTTGCTCGCTCGACTTTGACTATATCAACATTGACACCAAGGTAAGCACCTACGATATCGACGCAATTGGTATCGGAGCTGACGGCAAGCCGGTTATGCCTCCGATCACTTCTGTCACTGCCGATAATCTCATTAAGGATTCGGTAAGCTCAGAACAGCTTGGATACTGGCATTATGGTGATCAGACTCTTGAAGTTATGAATGACGAAGATGGAAATGCTTACTTCAAAGCAGGAAATATCACAGATAATACCCTCGGTTTTACATATAATCCGGGCTTCGATATTTCTGCAGGTACGTATAAGTTCAGCGGGTACTTCCGTACCGCAAACGAAGGCGAAACAACACTGCTGCGTGTTATGCTTGGCGAAGAAGGCTTCGCTTCCGCAACACTGACAGATGAATGGAAGCTTATAGTGCTTACGATTGACGTTGAAGAGGACACGCCTCTGCTTCTGAAGCTTCGCGGCGGTCCCAGAGTGAAGAACGTACAGGATTACGAATTTAAGGATCTTCGTCTTGTTGACGCTAACTACTATCCCTCGGGAACAGAGTTTGTGAATAACGGAAACTTTGACGACGCAGATGCGGCTCTGTCGGCATGGAAGATTGCTATTGGCGGTGTGGGCAATGTTGCTGTAAACGAAGAAAACGGCAATGCTTATCTTACCGTAAGTGAGCGCGGCGACTCCTTCCATGCAATTCAGAGTTCAATCGGCTTCAATATGACTCCCGGCGACACCTATACCATCACCTTCGATATCAGAACGAGCGTGGAGGGAGAAACCATGACCGGCCGTACAAGAATCGGAACAACTCCTTTAAACGGAACGGTCGTTCGCACAAATACATATGCCGCTGAGAATGATTATCTCTACGAGATTACAAACGAATGGCATCGCATTGAGCACACCTTTAAGGCAACCGAAACAGGTCCCTTTATCATCTCGATTTTGGGCGGACCTCGCGGCGAACCCGACAACAAGGATTTTGACATTGACAATGTTTCTATTGTTAAAAACTGAGTTTGGCACTAAATAATAATGATAGGAGAATTGAATATATGAAAAAGAAAATTATATCAGCTATTCTCACCGCTGTGATGACAGTTCAGATCTTCACGGCTATTGGATCGGTTACAGCAGCAAACAGCGGAGCTTATACCCCTCCGCTTTCGATAACCGATCCTATTCCCGAAGATGATCTTTGCATAACCGGCGCATTTAACAGCGACAGAGTTTTAAGATCAAACTGGGCAACCAACGGTCAGACCATAACCTTTGTTGAAGATGCAAACGGCGGATATCTCCAAATGAGCGATATCATAAACGCATGGGATGGCTTTGACTATTACCCTTCAACAATGGTTGAACCGGGTACATACAAGTTCACCGGATATTTCCGAACAACCAATCCCGGTGAGTTTTCGTTGCTTCAGATTTTGTTCGGTTCAACCGACAGTACGTTAGAGGCAGTACGTACGTTTATTTATGTTGGTAACGATTGGGTGAAGGCAGAATTTTATGTAACTCTTTATAAGGAACTTTTCTTCATCAGAGTTCGTGGCGGCCCATACGATGAGTGTGTTCAGGAATACTGCGTTGACAACTTTTCGCTTGTGGCTGTTGATCCCGAGGATATTCCCGAAGACAACAGTTTAAGCTGCGGCGACAATCTTGGATTTTCCATGGAGGAATACGTTCAAATGGCATTTAATTCGATGCCTATTTCGAAAACGATCTCGAAATATGATCCCGAAAAGGAAAAGCAGTATGATGTTGGCGGAATCATGATTAACCACGACATTACGGATTTCATCGCAAAGATTAGCACAAACGGATGGAATGAGAAGGATATAGTCGATTATGCACGCCAATTCGAGGGTACGCACGTTACCGACTATATTATCAACGTATTTTCGGAGGGTACGTTTA
>JAZNFB010000150.1:0-3225 GCA_045588895.1 Candidatus Flemingiibacterium sp. | reverse complement strand
GCGCCGCCGCGTATTCTTCACTTACTCGTGTCATTTTTTTTCCCCGATTTCTTCAATAAACGAGACGATAAGCTCACGATGCGTGTCGGCATTCACTTCCTTGCCGATAAGCTTTTCAGCAAGCCTCGTCGAAACATCGGCGATCTCACGCTTAATGTCAGCTTCAGCCTTTTTCTTGTCGAGCTGGATCTGCTCCTCTGCCGCACGGACAATACCGTCAGCGCGAGCGTTTGCCTCGGCAATGATACGCTCCCCGTGACGCTTTGCCTCATCTGCCGCACTCTTTCGCATTTCACTTGCTTCTGTTTCGGCATGAGAGAGCTTTTCTTCATATTCCGCTTTGCTTGCAAGGGCAGAACGCTTTGCTTCATCTGCGGCGGCATAATCGCCCTCGATAGCGGCACGGCGCTTCTCAAGAACCTCTGTCACCGGCTTATAGAGAAACTTCTTCATGAGAAGAAAGAGTATAAGCAGGTTTGCAAGGCTCACGAGGATCTGCCAGAAGTTTACGGAAATAACTTCCATATTCATTCGGATCACCTATAAATCTATCAGCCGATAGTATTCATTAAGATGTCAACAAATCTGCCGGGTGCAAGGAAGATAAGCAGAATAGCAATAACAAGTGCATAAAGTCCGGTGGTTTCCGCAACCGCACAACCCATGAGCATGGTGGTTGTAACAGCACCCTTTGATTCGGGCTGGCGTCCGATAGCTTCACACGCCTTTGCAACAGCGTTACCTTCACCGATACCCGGGCCGATACCTGCGATCATTGCCATACCTGCACCAAGTGCACAACATCCGAGAATAATACCAATTGCGAGTTCTAACATTTTTGTATCCTCCGTAATTTAAATTATTTACATAAATTTTTAACAGTTTACTTTGCGGCTTTTGCAGCCTTTTTCGCCTTGAGCTTTTCCCAATCATCCATCGGGAATCCATTTGAAATATAGAGCATTGTCAGCATTGCGAAGATAAACGCCTGCAAGCATCCGCTGAATACGTCAAAATAGATCGACAGAATTGCAGGCAGTCCCACCTGAAGCAAGGGGATATCAGCAAGAAATCCCGGAAGCCATCCGAGAATCATTGCGGAGAGTCCCTGCAGTGCTGTTGCAACAAGCACCGATATAACACTTCCCGACAGAATGTTTCCGTAATGACGGAATGCCATTGAAACCGGCGTTGCCACTTCACTTATAATATTAAGCGGAGTAAGCGGCGGTGGGTCGCAAAAGCTGGCAAGATAATGAATCGGTCCGCACTTCATTTTGTAATAAGTGATAAGCACAAACACGATAATCGCCCATCCGGCAACAACATTCATATCCGAAGTCGGCGGATAAAGCCCGACAAGCGTTATAAGACTCGAAAAAGCAGACAGTGCCATAATAGCGGCAATAAACGGCGGAAATCCACCGAAATATTTGTCCTCGCCCATATTTGAGCGAACCATATTCTGCGTTTTTTCAACCACCCATTCGGCGGCAAGCTGACGTCTTGTCTTGACTCCTGCGCGGATACCATGAGTAAAGTAAAGGCACACGCCGAATATGGTTATCATAACAAGCCATGAATTGACCTGCGACTCGGTTATCGGGAAACCCTGAATCGGCATCGGCAGGGTGAAATATATCTGTGCACCGGCGATCTCGATTCCGTTGCTTGCCGGCTTGGTGAGAATTTTCAGCACCATACCGCAAATAAGCGGCAAGATAATCATCAGGATATAAGCAACATCCAGCACCCGAAAACGCTGATCTCTTTCTTCTTTCATTAAGACTGTTCTCCCTCCTTTTTGTCCATCTGCTTATCAAAAGCAGGACGGAGCATAATAGCGATACGCGGAAAAAGAAGCGGAACAAGCACCGCAATCACATTGAAAACGCTTGGAATCAAAAATCCAACAACCGCAAACGCAAGCTGCATAAACATACGCAAGGTCTGCGAAAGCTTCACGAGGTCACGAGCTTCCTTTTCTTCCTTATCAAGTGCATTTTGAACGGTAAGTCCCATGAGGAAAAAATTCAATACTGCACAAAAGCCACCGAGCAGATTACCGAACAGAACAGTATAGTCCCACCATCCGCCGATAAGGAATACCGCCTCCATAACCGCAGAAAATATTATCACCCAAACGGCAATATAAACACTTTCACGCCGTACGGTTGGATCAATTTTTTTCATAAGATATAAAAATCCGACACCTCCGTTCAGTTAAACTAAAGTGAAAAATAAATCTATTTCACATTATATCATAAATTTTCCATCAGTTCAAGTATTTATGCAGATTTTTTACAAAATAACTTTCTAATTTTTTCTGCGTTTTTACAAAGATGGCGAAAAAGGCTTGACAAATCGCTTTGCCGTATGGTATCATTAATTTAATGATTAACTTTTCGGAGGTATCCGTTTATGAAAACAAAATTTTTAAGCGCATTTGTGCTTGTTGCGGTTATACTGTCACTTTTTGCTTCCTGCTCCGATGATAAGGTCAGCGAAAAAGAGGATACGGCAATAAGAGCTGCCTTTGACGAGGCTTACACGGTTGCAACCCTGTTTTCCGGTTACGCCGCTAATATATATGCAGACGGAAGCATCCAGGTTGATTATGACAGCGAATACACTCCGACACTGCAGTATGACCGTTTTTCACTCTGTGACACGATGGATGAGCTTTCAGAGATGGTTGAGCTTTATTTTTCTAATGAAATAGGTGAATCCCTCATGGCAACCGAAGCAAGACCGAACGCACCGCTCTATCTCGAAAAGGACGGCGTGCTCTACCGTTTTGGCGGATATGTTGCGCTTTATGCAGTTGATACAGAATATATTGAGATCGTTTCCGTCACTAAGGACGGCGGTAAATTCACGGTTTCGGTTAAGGCGGAATACCCCGATTTTTACGGCGAGGAGCTTGCCACTGTGACACACGATTACACCTGCGAAAACATTGACGGCGCTTATATATTCACCGGCGAATTTCCGCTTCTTGCCGATATCGCCATCGACGAAATGCTTGATGAACGTATGCTGCTCCCTCTCGGTTAAGATAAATGTAAATAAATTGTAACTATATAAAAGCCGTCCTTGAACTTGGCGTTTGAGGGCGGTATAATATTTGAGTATCCGGTAAAATTAAGGAGTAAAAAACGATGTTAAAAAAGTTTTTTTCATATTATAGGCCGCATATCGGCATATTCACGCTTGATATGCTGG
>JAZNFB010000149.1:0-7139 GCA_045588895.1 Candidatus Flemingiibacterium sp. | reverse complement strand
ATTTTACCGCAAGGTTATGACTCTGCATGAGAGCGGATACGAAAGCAAGCCGTCACGTTTGATTGAACAGAATATCATCCGCATCGGAGACGTGGCATTTGTGGGATTTCCGGCTGAACCGTTTTGTGAGATCGGTATGCGTATAGCAAGAGACAGCAATATTCCGAGAACGCTTCCGCTTTCGAACACCAACGGTAAAGAGGGTTACTTCCCGACAGAGGATCAGCTCTGCCGCGGCGGATATGAGGTTGAAATGTTCAAGTCAACATACGATCAGCCTTACGCCGACGACACCGATTGGCATATGGTTACAGAAACACTGAAAAACTTAAACAAACTTGATAGTAAAGGAGACTAAATAAAAAATGTACAAGATAGGCAAAGAAGAGCTTGATGCCGTTGCGGCGGTTATCGAATACGGCAACCTTTTCAAGGTAAACTCGGGACTTCGCGAAACCGAGCACGCAGAGGAAGAGATGCGCGAAAAGTTCGGCGTTAATCACGCAATCCTCATGACAAGCGGTCACGCAGCTCTCGTTTCGGCACTCACTGCACTTGGTATCGGCCCCGGCGATCAGGTAATCGTTCCGGCATATACATATATTTCGACAGCTCTTGCAGTTGTCGGCGCAGGTGCAATTCCGGTTATCGCAGAAGCAGACGAAACACTCACAATTTCCCCTGCAGACATCGAAAAGAAAATAACAAAGTACACGAAGGCAATCATGCCTGTTCACATTCAGGGCTTCCCCTGCGATATGGACGCTATCATGGCAATCGCAAAGAAGCATAACCTCCTGGTTATCGAGGATGCTTGCCAGGCAGACGGCGGTACTTACCATGGCAAACGCCTCGGCACTATCGGCAACGCAGGCGCATATAGCTTTAACTATTTCAAGGTTATCTGCTGCGGCGAGGGCGGCGCACTTCTCACAAACGACCGCAAGGTTTTCGAGCGCGCACTCATTTATCACGACAGTGCAGCAGTTGCATACTTCGGCAACCAGCTCGACGGAGTTGAGGAGCAGCTCTTCTGCGGTACCGAATACCGCACAAACGAGATCAATGCGGCAATACTCCGCAAGCAGCTTGTTCGCCTTGACGACATCCTTGATAATCTTCGTAAGGTTAGAGACTACTTCATGTCCGAGCTTGCAGGTCTTTGCGAATTTGTTCCCTCGAACGACATTAACGGCGGCTGCGCAACAACACTTGCAATCCGCTTCGATTCTGCCGAGAGAACAACAAAGTTCATGGATGACCTCAAGGCAAATGAGCTCGGCTGCACCGTTCCGATAAACACCGGCAAGCACATTTATTCCAACTGGACACCCATCATCAACAAGGCCGGTGCGCTCCATCCGCTCATGGACCCCTTCAAGATGGAAGCCAACAAGGATATCATCCCCGACTACAGCGTTGATATGTGCCCCGAGACTCTCGATCTGCTTGCAAGAACAGCATATATCCCTCTCCATCCCGATTGGACCAAGGAAGAAATTGCAGAAAAGCTTGCTATTATCAAAAAGGCTCTTGCATAAAATTAAACAGTAAACAAAAAAACAAAACCGGGTCAGCTATTTGATCCGGTTATTTTTATCATATATGAATACCCATCCACGGCAAATTTCACGAATACCGCCCGAGCATTTTGGTTATTTCGTCCTTCATTTTCTCGGCAAACTCGTCCGGCGAGACAACCCTCACCCATGAGCCCTGACTGAGCAGCCACATCTTGATTCCATCCCCGTAAACCTCGGCTTCGATGAGATATTTTTTACCACCCATCCGCTCAACTATCTTCGCCGTCGGAAGCTTATCGAGCACCGCCTGAACCGACGGGCCGTCAAATTCGAATCGCACCGTGCGCAGCTTACCCGGCCACATGAAAAGACTCCGCCTGCGCAAAAGTCCCTCGTCAAACTCCGCTTCATCTCCCTTAAAACACTTACGGTGACAGGTTATATGCTTTATTCGGTCAACACGGAAGTATAGCGGCTTTTTTGCGTCACCTTCGGTTTTGAAGGCTATCAGATAGAAATAATAATCGGTGAACATAAGTGACGCGGGACGCAAACGGTGAGTCACCCACGCCCTGTCCATACGGTAATATTCAACCGAAATTTCCCGTCTCTCCAGGATACAGTCAATCAGCTGCCAGAGAGTATCCTGAACACTTTCGCAGTCGTGCTTCACCTCTGAATAGCTGTAAATTTCCTTGCGTATCAGCTCATTAAGCTTGGGACGTTCCTCGGCTGTTGTGAAGCGTTTGAGCTTATCGGTAAGCGCAAGAAGCTCCGCTTTCGAAAATGCCCTCGCTCCGATAAGCACCTTAACAAGCGCAAACAGCTCCTTGCTTGACAAAAATTCGTCCATGTAAAGCCTATAGCACTTATCGCGGTAAGAATACTTAAGCTCGGTATAGCCAACGAGATCACGGTGATCGGCGAGAAATGCCCTCAGATCGTTTATTGAACGGCTCACGCTCTTTGCCGAAACACCGTATTCGTCTGCAAGCCTGCCAACCGATATATCTTCTCCGCGAAGTCCTCGGAAAAATATTTCAAGTACACGCTCCTGTTTTGTGTTTATCATGATTTTATTTCCTTAAATTCAATATTATTATTTGACTCCACACCGACTAAAGGCACGGATGCTTCATGAAAAACGGTACTGCCGCAAAACACAGCAATACCGCTTAAATATCATATCCACATATCCATCCTGAGCTTTTGGGTGACAAATCCGAAACGCTCGTAAAACCGTCTTGCACCGTCGTTGAACTCCCAAACGTCGAGATCCATGCGGTTGCAGCCGATCGATTTTGCCCACGTCGTAACGTGCTCCATCAGCGCGCCGCCAACACCCTCTCCGCGACAGGATTCGTCTATACAAACGTCGTCGAGGTGTATTGTTTTCATGTCGAAAAGCATGGTGCTGTCCTTGGTTTCGGTGATGATACCGAAAATGTAACCAAGCACTCTTTCACCGTCAACAGCAACGAAAATGGGACGCTCACTGTCTGCCATGATCTCGCAAAGCTCGGCGGCGGTGTATTTTGTACCGTTCACCCTGAAAAGATCGGGACGTCCCTTCTGATGTATCGCTTCAACCTGTGAAAGAAGCGCAAGTATGCCGTCTGAATCTGTCGGAACGGCTCGGCGAATTGTTATGTTCATTGTTTAATTACCTCTTTTTTCTTTCAAGCAAATGTAACATTCCAAGACAGATAAAATATCCGAGAATCGCACACAGCACGGTACTTATCGTATAAATCAAAGATACCTTTCCGATAACACATACGGCAATATTTGAAACGAATATTATCGCTGCATTCAATATAACAAAAATATCGGAGCTTCTTTTTTTGATCAATTTCGCGATCGCCAATGTCAAAACAGCAGCAATACTCAAGCGCACCATCTCCGACAGCCAAACCACACTGTTGTTAAGCAGCAATAATTTCTCCGGCACACTATCGACGCCAAAGTTAATATCAACATAAGCGGTCATCGCATAAACAGCCGCAAGCGATAATGAAACAAGAAAACATATCTTGAAGCGTTCAGCGCGTTTATAAAAGGAATACGCAAGGCAAAACGCCATTAAATATACGGGCACAGCATCTAAGACAAAATATATACCGTAAATCGTATTGAGGAACACAACCGATTCGGCATAAGCAATGTCGCTTGAAAACACCTGACAGAACGGCCAAACGAGAACCGTATTCAGCATCGGAATCAGCAGTGCCGAAACGAGCGTAAGAAGCGTCAGCCGTGTAAAAATCCTTTTTTTCCGCTTCATATAAACCTCCGCGATTTTACTACAGCTTCAAGTATATCACACCCATAAAAAAACAGTATTACGGTTGTGTTTTCATTCTGTTAATTATTCATAAACAAAAAATTAAAAAAGAAAATTCGAACAACCGTTTGCTTTTTTTGAGAAAGTGTGGTATAATTATTTTGGAAAGAGAACAAATGATCTTTTTGGAGGCTATTATGGCAAACAATCTTACTGAACGTGAACGCGCTATATTCGAGTATATCAAAAAAACCATCCGCAGTGAGGGTTACGCACCGAGCGTACGCGACATCTGCACTGCGCTCAACATGAAAAGCACCTCAACCGTGCATACATATCTTGCAAAGCTTGAGGAAAAAGGACTTATCCAAAAGGATGCCGGAAAGAGCCGCGCGCTCCGTGTTGACAGCGTGACAACACAGGAAACGTCAACCATGCGTGTCCCGATTCTCGGAAAGGTTGCGGCAGGTATGCCAATTCTCGCCGTTGAAAATTATGACGGGTATATTGATTTTCCCCGTCCGTCCTCAAGGCTTTCGTCGAATGACGTTTTTGCGCTGAGGGTACAGGGCGAGAGCATGATCGAAGTTGGCATCATGGACGGCGACCTTATCGTCGTTGAAAAATGCAACACGGCTGATGACGGTGATATTATCGTCGCACTGATTGAGGATGAGGCAACCGTTAAAACCTTCTACCGAGAAGATAATCGCTTCAGACTCCAGCCGGAAAACTCATCGATGAAGCCGATTTATGTTGATGAGCTTATCGTCCTTGGCAAGGTTGTCGCTTCAATGAGATTCTATAGATAACTATAATTAGGGGTGTTGCAACTGCATACCCCTTTTTTATTTGTACCGCGTCGGATTGTCGGTCTGACCGAGCAGGTAATCAATGCTCGTATTATAAAAGCGCGCAAGCCTTATGAGTATCATCGTCGGAATGTCATTCTCACCTGTTTCATATTTGGAATATCCCGTTTGCGACATCCCAAGCATTTTTGCAATGTTACTTTGTGTTAAATCCATGTCCTCGCGTAAATCCCTGATTCGTTTATACATCATTGCACCCTCTTTTTCTTAATTATCTTCAATAAAAATTATAGTATAACCTGAAACAGGGTATAAACTTTTAACCTGAAATAGGTTAATGTTTATTTTGCCGAGTCACCGCGTCGAAAAAATTTGGTTTTTGTGCTATTCGAGGAAAATCAAAAAAATGCCTTAAAGCCATTGACTTTTTCACTGTTTTGCCCTATAATATTAATCACAATAGCACGTTATCGTGTTAAACTTTCGGCAGCACATTACCAAGGAGACCACTGATGACCGATTGTCGCATAAATCTTTTTTTAATGACAAAAAACGAAATCTTTTCACTTCTCGCAAAATGGAGCTGGCTGTTTCTTATCATCCTTGCGGTGATAACAGTCGTAATTATACTGAACCGAAACATCATAGCAGATATCATATCAAGCTCAAAGCCCCGTTTTCGCATCAGTGAGAACAGCAAAGAATTTGAAAAGACCTTCAAAAACAATTCAGAGGTTATGAGCATGATCGAAAACGGCGAAAAAAATTTCATAAAATGCTCATACTGTAAGCATCTGAAAACCTGCAACAAGTGCCGTGAAAACGATTATGATATCGCCGATACCGTCTGCGGTGATTATGAGCTGTAAAAACAGCACCCTTAATATTGTCAAAAATCTTCATTGCCGTTGACGGATATCTCATGCTTTTGAAATATTTCGCAAAAAGCTCCTCCCAAAACGGTAACCTCGCAAAAACGGATACCTCAACGGCTTTGTCCGCGCCCGGTATTCGTTTTTCTTTTTTTATATTATCCAAAAATCGGAATAAATCGGAAAAAGGTATTGACTTTTCCGGCAAAGCAGTGTATAATCAATATGTCAATGTAAGTTATGATGACGAAGAAGCTATGATATACATAAACGTGTCGGCTTGTGTTGACTAATTAATATTTTCGAAAGGTGAAAAAACAATGGCAAAGAAAATTATTGCAGCTACACTTTGTGCTTTATCTCTCCTCACATTCGCATCCTGCGGCAAGTCCATCTGCGACGGTTGCGGCCGTGAAGCAAACTGCTCCAAGGTAACCTATGAAGGCGAAACCGCAAATCTCTGCAAGGATTGTAAAGAGCTTATGGACAGTCTTATGGATTATGCTGACGCTCTCGGCGGTCTTGATTTTTAAAGAGTCTTCCTGCATCCGGCTGTCACGCTTGTGGCGGCCTTTTATTTTTGCCGTCATAATCAAAACTTTACACATAACTGTTGACAAAAAGCTCTGAAAATCGTATAATAATATATATGTAGATTAAAATCGGGAGTACTGTGCATTTACAGTGACTCGGGAAGGGAGGCGACGATGAGGCTCGCGGTTATATCGGATATTCACTCTAATTTCATGGCGCTCGAGAATGCGCTGTGTACCATCGAGGATATGCGGCGACGCGGCGAAGGCGTTGACGGTATCATTTTCCTTGGCGACTATCTGACCGATTTCCCGTATCCGCAAAACACGCTCCGCCTCATTGATGAATGTATTGCCGAGTTTCCCTGCCATTTCGTGCGCGGCAACCGTGAGGATTATCTCATACGTCACCGTCACGCACCGGACGAGGGCTGGAGCTATTCCTCAAGCAGCGGATCTTTACTATATACATACGAAAATCTGACCGAGGCTGATCTTGATCGCATTGAATCGTTTTCGCACTGTATCAATATAACAACAAAGAATCTGCCGACTATCACGGCTTGTCACGGCTCACCCGGTGCTTCCAAGGAATGGATTATGAACCGTCCTCAGCTTATCGATAAGTACACCACCGAAATCGCAGGTGAATTACTGCTTTGCGGTCACACACACCGTGGCGGAGTTGTTGAAGCGAATGGCAGGCGTGTCATTTTCTGTCCCAGTGTGGGACTGCCGCAGGATCGCAGATATGGTTCCCGGATGCTGATTCTTGAAGCGAAACGAGGTGTGTGGCGTTACAATTCCATACCGGTCGGTTATGATAAAAACAAAATGCTCGGTGAATTTCATCGGAGCGGTCTTTATGAAAAAGCCGGTGTTTGGGCGCGTTGTATCATTAAGTCTATGTTTGATGAGCACGACCATGCGGCACGCTGTGTTGCTTTGGCATGGCGCAAGGCAACGGCAGACGGTTTTTCGGGTGGACAAGTTCTGCCTGAGAAATATTGGACGGATGCCGCAGCAGAGCTTGGGATTATTTGAGATAATTTGATTTTGAAGCATGGTGCTTCGAACTTCGCGTAATATGGGGGAACCAGGAACCAGCTGCGCAG
>JAZNFB010000148.1:0-7046 GCA_045588895.1 Candidatus Flemingiibacterium sp. | reverse complement strand
AAATGGGAAAAGGGACCAGGATATGCATTTATCGACGCTATGCGAAAGATCGCCGGGGAACGGTTAATTATCGCCGAAGATTTGGGTGATATTACTCCTCAGGTGCAAAATCTTCTTAAGTACAGCAAATTTCCCGGTATGCGCGTTTTACAGTTTGCCTTTATGGGAGACCTCAATTCCCCTCATCTGCCACACAATTATCCGAAAAACTCTGTAGCGTACAGCGGAACTCACGATAACAACACCCTTCTCGGCTACGTTTGGGAGATGTCACCCGAAAGCCGGGCTCGTCTCATGTCTTACTGTAACTGTCAGTCGGCAGAATGGCGCGAGGCTTGTGAGCAGATCATAAAGACGCTGATGGCAAGTCATGCGGACACGGTGATCTTTCCCATTCAGGATATTTTCGCTTACGGCGCTGACACCCGAATGAACATCCCGGGGACTGCCACAAACAACTGGGCGTACCGTGTCACACGTGAACAGCTTGCCGCAGTGGACACAAAAAAATTCAGATTCTTCAACGAGCTGTATGGCAGAATTTGAAATCTGACAGGAATCAGGCTCACGAGCAGTTTGATTCAACAGCAAAAAAATGACGCCTGTTTTTTGATTTAAAATAATTGTATTTTTTTTGAGAAAATATTTGAAATTCCTTTACAAATCAGTTTATAAGTGGTATAATAAAATGTGTAATTTAAAAATATTACCAAGTAAGGAGTAATAATCATGAAATTAATTATCAAAGACAATTACGAAGCAATGAGTGAATGGGCTGCGCAGCATATCGCCAATGCGATAAATAATCACAAGGAAAACCGTCCGTTTGTTCTTGGATTGCCCACCGGTTCTTCTCCACTCGGCGTTTACAGAAACCTTATTAAAATGAACAAGGAAGGCAAGGTAACCTTCAAAAACGTAGTCACCTTTAATATGGATGAATACGTTGGTTTGCCGAGAGAGCATGACCAGAGCTACTGGTATTTTATGCACGACAACTTTTTCAACCACATCGATATTCCGGCGGAAAACATAAACATCCTCGATGGTATGGCGGCTGATCTCGAAGCAGAGTGTCAGAGATATGAAGACAAGATCGCTTCTTACGGCGGAATTGATCTTTTCATGGGCGGCAGCGGTGTTGACGGACATATTGCATTCAACGAGCCGTTTACCTCTTTGACATCGAGAACCGGAGTTCGTGCTCTGACACAAGATACTCTTATTGTAAATTCCCGTTTCTTTGATAACGATGTAAACAAAGTTCCGAAGACAGCTCTTTCGGTCGGTGTAGGCACTGTTTGCGATTCTAAGCAGGTGATGCTTCTTATCAGCGGTCACAACAAGGCTCGTGCACTTCGTCACTGCGTTGAGGGCGGCGTTGACCATGCTTGGACAATAAGCGCACTGCAGATGCATAAGGACGGAATCATTGCTTGTGATGAGGCTGCCTGCGGTGAACTTAAGGTGGATACATACAAGTACTTCAAGGAAATCTACAAGAACGAAATATAATTTTCTTGAAATGAGACACGAAGTCTCCGAAAATCTTGCAGAAAACCGATGAATATCTTTTTGGTTTGAGCTATGGATCGGTGACATATTAAAGTAAATTCTCAACTAAACAGGAGCCAACCTCCGAACAGCTTAATTTGACTGTGGAGATTGACTCCTGATTTTTTTCAATTTTCAGGAAAACAAATGATTATTGGCATGATCAATTAGAAACCCCGGTATTGATTCTGTCCCTGAAATATCTGCAAACACCGGCTGTAAATTTCAGTACGTCTTCCAGCAATTGCGGCGGTGCGATATTAAGTGCCGCATGGACTTCGCAGTTAATCGGACCGCTGTAGCCGATTTTGATAAGCCCTTCAATAAGTCCCTCCCAATCTGTGTAAGGGGCATTTGTACCGGGACGCCTTTGTGTATACGGAATCAAGTGCTGGTCATGCAGCCCGTCATTTTCATGGATATGCAGACACATGAGACGATCTGCATAGGTACATACATCGTCGTACAGGTTGCGCCCTGTGATATTTGCGTGACCTATATCATAGCAAAAACCGAATACCTTGATGCCGGCAATATCATTGAGTGTATCTATAATGTAACAAGCATCGTCCGCATTAAAGTACGGCAGAAGTTCACCGTTTTCGTTTTCGGCAAACATATTTTCAAAGCATATTTTAACTCCCGTTTCGATTGCGAAGGGAATCAAAGGCTTGGAAATTTCAATAATTTCAGAGCGGGTCATATCGCGCGGAGTATGCTGGACGATGAACGGACACTCAAGAAAACGGCACACCTCGAGAATCTTTGCCATCACTGAATATAAATACTCATTTATAGCGTCGCTTCCCGGCACGTAGAACGGGGAAATACCGTGAGCCTGCGAAATGGCGACACCGTGCGTTTCCATTGCTTTTTTGAGAGGTGAGTAATATTCAAGAAGTTCTTGTATTGGCAGGTCATACACCGGGTTTTTTATTCCGGAGGTAATTTGTCCATACGAGTAAAGTCCTTCAAAATGGTAGTCAATGGCATCAAATCCGCAGCTGCGAATAAATGCAAGCGATTTGTCTGCATTTTGCTCTCCGCCAAAGGTTTTGTGATACCAATAGAGCGTCTGAACGCTGATTAACCGATTCGTTTTGTTATTTGCCATGAAAACACCGCCTTTTTGTAATAATATCTATTCTTGTATTTTTCTTTCGAAAATGTTAACGAGCCGACTTTTCATATTCCTTCGGTGTTTTGCCAATATAGCCCTTGAAGGCGGCTAAAAATCCGTTATATGAAGTGTAACCGCAGCTGTATGCTATTTCATTAAGCGTCAGGTTGCCCTGCTTTATCAGCATACAGGCGTGCTCGATACGCTGCTTCATGAGTGTCTTTTTAAATCCCTCGTCGAAAACTTTTTTTACGATTCTGTGTGTATGCGGTACAGATAAGCACAGCTCCCGTGCAAGATCCTCAATGCTGATTTCTTCGTTGTATCTTTTTTGGAAAAATTCCTCAACACATTTTCTTTGCTTAAAGCTGTTTTCGTTTTCCGATACGCCGCGGACAGTCCCTTCTCTATATGCAGGATGATGTTCCTTGATTCGTTTTGCGAGAGTTATAAAAAATACAGAAAGCAGTGCCTTGTAAATATGCTCGTTCTCGCTCGAAAATTGTTCCGATATGAGCTTTTGTACAATTGATAAGAGCTCAGTATCATTTATGATAAAATACTCGCTGACCGATTTGAAAATGTTACTGTAATACACGTATTCCGAAAAGCTTTTTGTACTTCGGTTGCAGGCATAATTCTCCGTCAGGTTGAACGAGAAATTCGTCTTTTCAAGCGTGTCACTGTAAGCCTTCGGGTAATGACTTGATCCGGGAGCGAGCAGACAGATATCCCCGGCGTTTATCTCGACATCGTTACCGCCGATTTCAATCAGAGCATTACCGTTTAATATTATATGAATCTCACTGTCCACGTGAAAATGCGTAGTATCATGCCATTTATTTGTTGGAGAGAATTTTTGATAATCTATATCAGCCGTGAACAGGGCATCGCCGAGTGTCATTTCAAGCTTTGTCACGCGCATCACGCTCCTTTCTGATTAATTATATCATAATTCAAGCGGCAAATCAAGAAAAAACCAAAAAATCGATCATTTTTTCTTTAAAAAACGAATAAAATACTCGTTGTATTATCACGATTCTTCTTATATAATTATAATAAAATAAAAAACCAAGGAGAATTTGTTATGAGAACTTTTGAAAAAAACAATGCACTTGTTGAAAGAGAGATGAAGGTGGCTCCTCTCGCGGCGCAGACCTTCAGTAAGAGCTATCGTTACTTCATGCCCGGAAGCTCACCGATGTTTATCGATCACGCAGAGGGCTCAAGAGTATACGACGTTGACGGAAACGAATACATCGACTTCATCTGCTGCCTCGGTCCGATCACTCTCGGGTACAACTATCCCAGAGTAAACGAAGCTGTTATCGAGCAGCTTAACAAGGGTATCATTTTCTCAACACAGGCGCCTGTTGAGTGCGAGCTCGCGGAAAAGCTTGTTGAGGTCATCCCTTGCGCAGAGATGGTCAAGTTTGTTAAAAACGGAAGTGACGCTACAACTGCCGCAATCAGACTCGCAAGAGCATACACCGGACGTGAACGTGTTGCAATGTGTGGTTATCACGGTATGCACGACTGGTCGATCGGCGCTTCCGCAAACAACAAGGGTGTACCGAAGGCTGTTTGTGAGCTTACTAAAACTTTCAAGTATAACGATATTGCTTCGCTTGAAAATCTTCTCGCTGCACATCCCGGTGAATATGCGGCTGTTATCATGGAGCCGATTCAGTCTAACGGCACAACCAAGGAATATCTCCAGGCTGTAGTCGATACCGCGCACAAGCACGGGGCTGTTGCAATCTTTGACGAAGTTGTAAGCGGCTTCAGATATGCAATCGGCGGTGCAAGCGAATATTACGGCGTAACTCCCGATATGGCTTCCTACGGTAAGGGATGTGCAAACGGTATGTCGCTTTCGTTTGTTGCAGGTAAGAGAGAGATCATCAGCCTTATTGAACAGGGCGTATTTGTTTCGATGACCTTCGGCGGCGATGCAATTTCCATGGCAGGCGCACTTGCAACTGTTAAGGAAATGCAGGAAAAGGACGTTATGGGACACGCATGGAAGCTCGGTACGATACTTCTCGAGGGACTCAAGGAGAGAGTTGAAAAGCACGGTGTCGGTGCGGCTGTTTCGGTCAGCGGTCTTGCGGCTCACTGCGGTGTTGCATTTGATGATGTCGGCTCGCTTAACTATCTTGATATTCATTCGATTTATGTGAAGAATATGCTCGAAAACGGTATTCTTTGCCAGGCAATCACAAACATTTCGTTCTCACATACGGAGGATGATGTTAAAAAGTTCCTCGATGCGGCTGACTGTGCATTTGCCGAGATCAGAAAGGCAATCGACAACGACAGTGTTGACGGCATCCTTCCCGAGGGTGCAAGAGTAAATCCCGTATTCAAGAGAAACATTAAATAAGCTTACATAAGCTATAAACAAGCCTTGGTGCAATCACGTGCCGGGGCTTTTTTGTGTGGTGATTTTGAGGCTCGGAGAATATAAAAACGCTCCTCACCGTAATTTTGATGGGGAGCGTTAAAGCGGGGATGTATGGACGGGATATGTTATTATATTAGCGTTACTTCGATTTTTTGGTAAGCTCCATGATTTCTTCTTTGTTATCGAAGAAGCCGAGAACGCCGATTCCGAGATGGGCAATGATACCGAGTATAGCACCGATGCCGATGCTTGAGGACACATCTGCGTACTCACTGTCAAACGCACCTGCCACACTCGAAGCAGTCAGCAATGAAATCACGATTATGATTATGCAAACAACCGGTACTGCGAGAGTGAGTATTTTCTTATAGGGCTTGAGCTGAGGCAGATATCCAGAAATGGCGAGTGCTATCGGACCGAGTATCAGCAGGATCGGATAATATCTCGAGAAGGCGATATTGAATCCGGTGACAGACTGTGAAGATTCGTATCCGCCGCTTTCAGCCGTGATCGTTGCCAATGGCAGAAATAAAGAGATGAGTGCGATTGCACAAAGAGCAATAATGATATAATTTTTGTATTTTTTAATAAGTTCCATAATTGTTTTTCCTCCGTAATGAATGTTATTTATCCCAAAAGTGCGCCAAGTAATCCGCCGCCGCTTGATTTTGTGTCCTTATCTGCACTGCCGCCGTTATTGGCTGTTTGCGGAGTGCTCTTTTTTGTTCCTGCCACAGGGCTTACCCAAACCTTTCCTGTGCCTCTGTAAACATTAACAAGTCCCTCACCGCTTGCAAGTGAACCAAGCAGGCTCTTTGTTGTTTTTTCGACTGTCAGCTTGAGTGAACCGCTCCAGCAAACTGCCATATTTCCGTCAATTTTCAGTACATCATCCTGCAGGGTAACTTCAATGAGTTCTTCAAAGGGAACATAGCTTTCAAGCGCAACAACGCCCGAACCCGTGAAGCAGAGATTGAAAAGTCCCTCTCCGCTGAGAAGCGTGGTTGCTACGTCATTTGAGATTTCAACGACGTTATGCTGAACAGTTCCTTCGCTTGCCAAAAACATACCGTCCTCAATAACAAGTCCGTCATTTCCCCACGATGCAACATCCTGAAGAATGATATGCTTATATGTCGGCTCTAAAATCACCTGTCCGACACCGGAATATTCGGGCTTTACCGCCGATTCGCTTGTTACCGCTGCTTTGAGCATTGAACCGAGAAAGCCTTTTGCGCTTGTGACGCCGGTTGCCATTTCGATGTTACCGAGCATCATCTGCATCGCGCCGGCTTGCGTTTTGACTGTATTGCTTCCGTTAAGCTCAATTTCAACCTGTCTTAACTTGACATTCATCTGTGAGAGAAAATATTCATTTTGTGCCGTTACGTGACTGACGCTCAGATCCTTTTGGTGTTCAATAACCTTGAAGCTTCCGAGCGATGAGATGATTTTGCGGTTGTCGTTGATCCAGTTGCTTGCTTGAATTGCCATTGTAGTTCTCCTTTATGTAAAAATGTGTCACTCCACACCAGCCAATTCCTCGCGTATCATCCGGCGTAACGTCTTTTCCGAATAACCGTATTTTTTTGATAATTCTCGGATATTCGCACCGTCATATTCCTTTATGATACTGTGGCGAATGCGTTTGGAGTTGAATAGATGCACGGGGAAGGTTATCTGCTGACCTTTGAACAATCGGTAGATTTTCATTGCCGCATCAAGTCCCATTTCAGAGCAGATTTCTTTGTAAACCTCATTGAAGAGCTCTGAATCTTTGGAATTGTCCATCGTCATCACTGCCTTTCTCATGCTTTACCATTTTAACATATTTTTCCGTGACATTCAAATCCCGGAGTCCTTGTGTTTGTCCCAAAATCCGACAAAAAAATCCCCGTTTTTTCATGACGGGAAATGATTGACATATACCATCACTTGTGATATAATAATTGTGTAAGTTTTCGG
>JAZNFB010000147.1:0-2992 GCA_045588895.1 Candidatus Flemingiibacterium sp. | reverse complement strand
AGTGCGTGGTCATTTACAAATTATTAACACAAAATATATGTTATTGTCTTGATTTTGGTGAGAATGTGGGGTATACTATATACAGAGTTTAGCACTCGCACACATTGAGTGCTAAAACAACACCGTAAAAAAGGGTGTCTGCTATAAATAAAAGGGACGTGTGTGTATGCAGGATAAAAACACTGAATTATCCGACCGCAAAAAGGCGATACTTAAAGCGATAATTGATACGCACATCAATCTCGGTGAACCCGTCGGTTCAAAATATTTAACACAGTATAAGCAGATAGCTTTCTCGTCTGCTACCATCCGTAATGAGATGGCAGAGCTTGAGGATATGGGTTATCTTGAACAGCTTCATACCTCATCGGGAAGAATTCCGTCCGAGCTTGGTTACAGATTTTATGTTGACCAGCTCATGCAGCAGTATCGTATGACTCAGGCGGAGCTTGGCGAGTTAAATAAGCTTCAAACCCTTAAAGCCGCAGAGCTTGACCGTATCCTTGACCGTGCGACAAAATTGATGAGTATGCTAACCAATTACACGGGTGTTGCTCTCAAGCGTGCACCTGCCAGACAGACCGTTGCACGGTTCGATGCAATGTATCTTTCTCCCCGAAACTTTATACTCGTTATGCTGACTGCAAGCGGAAGTGTAAAAACGCGTCAGGTGCGGCTCGGCTTCGATGTCTCTCGCGACACGCTTGAGAGGCTGACCGTGGTTCTCAACGACTGCGTTGCGGGACTTGATCTTGACGGTATCACGCTTCCTGTTATGCTTGATATGCAAAGGCGTGTGCCTGACGGCGAGCGGCTGATAAGTCCGATAATCAGCACTATTTATGAAACGGTTGGCGAGACTGATGATGGTGAGTTGATGTTCGACGGTGTTAATAACCTGCTTAACTATCCCGAGTATTCAGATATAGACCGTGTGCGTGATATGCTTGGACTCTTTGATAAGCAGGACGATCTTCGCGAGGTGCTTTCGCATGATGCTTCGGATCAGACAAATGTGTATATAGGCTCTGAAAACGCGGTTGAGGTTATGAACAATTCATCGCTTATATTCAGGACGGTTAAATCGGGAGATAAGGTTATCGGTGCAATCGGTGTTATCGGACCGAGGCGAATGGATTACTCAAAGGTTGTAACGCTCGTCGATTATATGTCAAAAAACATCAGCAGTATGCTTGAACCGAGCGGACTGCTTGGTATAGAACCCAATGAAGATGAGGAGGATAGCTAATGGCAGACGATAAGAAAAAGGAAATGTCGCCGGAGGAAGCCAAGGAGCAGAAGTGGGAAGAAATTCTCGCCGAAACCGAGGATGAATCAACCGACGAAATATCAAAGAAGGATAAAAAACGCGAGGATAAGCACTTTAAAGATGAAAACAAAAAGCTGACAGTCGAGCTTACCGAAACCAAAGCGGCACTCGAAAAGGCACAATCAGAGTTTTCTGAAATAAATGACAAGTATCTTCGCTGTGCAGCGGAATATGATAACTTCCGCAGACGCAGTGCAAAGGAACGGGAAGGGATTTATGCAGACGCTTACGCCGATGCACTCTCGTCAATACTTCCGGTTATTGATAATTTGGAGCGTGCCGCAGCGTACAGCGACGGAGCACAGCTTGCAGACGGTATCAAGCTCATTTTTAAGAGCGCAAAGGAATCGTTTGAAAAGATAGGCGTTATAGAGTTTGGTGCACCGGGTGAGAAGTTTGATCCGCAGATACACAATGCTATGATGCACATAGATGATGAAAACTACGGCGAAAACGAAATCGTTGAGGTTTTCCAAAAGGGCTACAAAAAGGGTGAGCGCGTACTTCGCGAGGCCCTTGTTAAAGTGGCAAATTAAAATTATATAAACAAAAACAATATATTATATTTAAAAGGAGATTTTATTATGGGAAAGATTATCGGTATAGATTTAGGTACAACAAACTCTTGCGTCGCTGTTTTTGAAGGCGGCGAACCCACTGTTATCACAAATCCCGAGGGCGCGAGAACAACTCCTTCGGTTGTTGCATTTTCAAAGACAGGTGAGCGCATGGTCGGTCAGGTTGCAAAGCGTCAGGCTATAACAAACCCCGACCGTACCGTTTCCTCCATCAAGCGGCACATGGGCTCTGACTATAAGGTTTCCATCGACGATAAGAAGTACGCACCCCAGGAAGTTTCCGCAATGATTCTTCAGAAGCTTAAGGCGGACGCAGAGGCTTATCTCGGAACAACCGTTACAGACGCTGTTATCACCGTTCCCGCATACTTCACCGATGCACAGCGTCAGGCAACCAAGGATGCAGGTAAGATCGCAGGTCTCAATGTTCAGAGAATCATCAACGAGCCTACTGCGGCGGCACTTGCATATGGCGTTGACAAGGACGCAAAAGAGCAGAAGATCATGGTATTCGACCTTGGCGGCGGTACATTCGACGTATCAATTCTTGAGATTTCCGACGGAGTTTTCGAGGTTCTTGCAACACACGGTGACAATAAGCTCGGCGGTGACGACTTTGATGCACGTATAATTGATTGGATCGCAGAGGAATTTAAGCGCGAAAACGGTATTGATCTGCGTAACGACAAGATGGCTCTCCAAAGACTCAAGGAAGCTGCTGAAAAAGCAAAGATCGAGCTTTCCGGCGTTGCTTCCTCCAATATCAACCTCCCGTTCATTACTGCAGACGCAACAGGTCCCAAGCACTTTGACGGCACTCTTACAAGAGCAAAGTTCAATGAACTCACCGCAGATCTCGTTGAGCGCACAATGACTCCCACCAAGAAGGCACTCGCTGACTCCGGACTTACCGTTGGTCAGATTGACAAGGTGCTTCTCGTTGGCGGTTCAACAAGAATTCCTGCAGTTCAGGATGCTGTTAAGGACTTTATCGGAAAAGAGCCCTTCAAGGGTATTAACCCCGATGAATGTGTTGCTCTCGGTGCGGCTATTCAGGGCGGCGTACTCGGCGGCGACGTTAAGG
>JAZNFB010000146.1:0-2042 GCA_045588895.1 Candidatus Flemingiibacterium sp. | reverse complement strand
AATCGAAAGGATATACCGCGTCGGTGCGGATGAAAATTCAGAATATATTGACTCAAAAGACTGTACGTCTCTCAAGGATATCCTTCGGGATAATAACTGCTCCGGCAAGCATATTATATTCTGCGATTCAACTTTTACGGTTTCGGCTGTAAGCGATGAAGAAAAGCTTGCGAATTTTGCCATCGGATACTATATTGCACTCTTTGACGATAAGGTTGACGCATATATAGCCTGTACAGCCGCGGACGGTGACGGTATTACTGAAACGGTGCGGCTTATAGATACAGACAGGTTTGCAAGCGTTACGGATGAGGCGGCAGTGTTTCTTGGGGTTGAAAGCTTTTTTGACCTTTTCCCGAACTATGACTCGGGTAAGCTTAAAGATAAGTTACTCACCTCTGCCGCGACAACTTTGACCGTACCCGAAAATGTACGGGGACGCTTCTCATATTATACATTCAGCGGAACTTCAAGTATCGGGGGCATCAAGCCGGGATATTTTTCAAAGTCACTGCGAATTGTCAGCGACACGGGAAATATTCTGTCGGCACCGCTTGCCGGTTCACTTTACGGTGACAGTGGTTATCCCGAATGGATGGGTATTTTCCATAGCTTTGAATACCCCGAGGACTTTTCCCTGACGCCGACCCTTGCGCTGACGATGAAGATTACCAAGGTCAGTCCGACTATTATAGTTCCCGTTCCCGTTAAGCTGGTTCTCTTTGCAGATGGGGAGCGCTTTGAGGCATTCGGCGAGGTCAAGCAGGGCGAATGGACAACACTTTATATTGACGTTGGAAATAATCTCAAAAATGCGGATTCTGTTGACGGTTTACAAATACTTGTCGGTGGCGGTGAGATACAGTCTGCCTCGCTGTCAGTAAAATCGCTTGACGGACTTTCGAGTGTATATAACGATGAATCGTTAGCTGATGTTATTGGAAAGGCCCGTGAGAAGCGGCAGTCTCCCGATTCTGAAGTCGATTATGAAAAATTCATGTGGATCGGCGGCGGTATTGTGGTTGCTGCCATAACGGTGATCGTTATCGCGCTTTTAAGCCGCAAAAGGGAGGAGACCGATGAATAAACTGAAGCTTTACGGTATGATAACGGCAGTGCTTCTCTTGGCGGCGGCGCTTTTTGCCCGTTTCAGTGATGGAGATGCGGCGGCAGGTTTTGTTCTTCCGTTTATGGCGATTGCTATGGCTTTGCTTTCCGTTATTGATATTATCGCTTACCGTAAGGACAAGAAAGAGGGAAGTGCCCCTGGCTTATCTGCAATTATCCGAATTATCAGTCTTATAATTATCTCGCTTCTTTTGATAGCGGCGATGGTGATAAATCTTGTTTTATAAAGGAATTTTTTGAAATGTTACAGAGAAATTTCGGCAATGACGAGCCGATCGAAAGCTTACCGATACGGCTGTTTGGTGTTGTCCGCGAGTCAATCGTTGACGGTCCGCAGCTTCGGTATGTGATATTTACGCAGGGCTGTCCGCATAAGTGTTACAATTGTCACAATCCCGAGTCGCATTCGTATTCTGGCGGAAAGCTGACAACCACAGACAAGCTCTGGCGGGATATCTGCAAAAATCCGCTTATAAAAGGACTCACTTTCAGCGGCGGTGAACCGTTCCTATGGGGACATGAGCTTGCCGTTATCGCAAAAAAAGCGAGAGATCGCGGACTTGACGTTATGACATACAGCGGTTTTACATACGAACAGCTTCTAAAAAAATGTGAAACAGAGCCGTCTGTTCATGAGCTTTTATCCGAGACGAATTATCTTGTTGACGGGCGTTATGTTGATGCAAAACGCGATCTGACGCTTAAATTCCGCGGCAGTACCAATCAGCGGATTTTGGACGTTACCTGCTATCCCAATTCAACCGATGTAATGCAGATCGAGCTTTAAATTTACGGCTTGACCTATTATAAATTTTAAAATACATATTCAAAAGGAGATATAAAAATGTCTCACGCTTATTTATCCCGTGGTGTTTCTGCCACAAAAGACGAGGTGCACAGTGCAATTTCAAAGC
>JAZNFB010000145.1:0-8102 GCA_045588895.1 Candidatus Flemingiibacterium sp. | reverse complement strand
GTCCGCAATAGTGTATCCGTCGTAGACGGTACGCATAATTTCAAGACGTTGTCTTGATTTTTCACCGCTTGAGGAGGAGACAAGCACGCAGTAGGATTTATCCTTACCGCGTCCAACTCTACCTCGAAGCTGATGTAACTGTGAAAGCCCGAATCTTTCTGCGTTTTCAACTATCATAAGGGTTGCATTCGGGACGTTCACGCCAACCTCGATAACCGTTGTTGAAACGAGCACGTCAAGCTCACCCGAGGCAAAGCGTCCCATTATGTCGTCCTTTTCGGTCGGCTTCATTTTGCCGTGTACACATCCTATTTTAAGCTCGGAAAGCGACTCGGCAAGCGTTTGTGACCAAGCAACCGCCGCTTTTATCTGAGATTCGGGACGGATGATTTCTTCGATATCGTAACCGAAGTCAAAAAGGCGGATATCCTCTTGGGTAAGCGCGCCGTCCTCTTTTTCCTCGACAGACGGGCAGACAACATACGTCTGATGTCCCTCTGTCTTTTGTTTTCTTATAAAATTATTGAGCCGCTCTCGGTAGCTTTCTCCGACAACGAAGGTTTCAACCCTTTGTCTGCCCGGCGGCAGCTCGTTAAGCTTCGACATATCGAGGTCACCGTAAAGAAAAAGCGCGAGTGTACGCGGAATCGGTGTCGCGCTCATTGTTAACTGATGGCACGATTCTCCTCCGCCTTTATTAAGTAACGCCTCACGCTGACCGACTCCGAAACGGTGCTGTTCATCGCATATGACAAGTCCCAATTTTGCAAAATTCACCTCGTCGCCGATAAGCGCGTGCGTACCGATGATAAGTCCGAGTGTGCCGTCTGAAAGTGACGTTAATATCTCTCGGCGAGCCTTACCCTTGACCGAGCCTGTTAAGAGTGCGGTTTTGATACCGAGTGTGGCAAGAAGCGGCGAAAGCTCGTTATAATGCTGAACGGCGAGTATCTCGGTCGGCGCCATGATCGCGCACTGGTGACCGTTTTTGATAGCGATATAAGCCGCAGCCGCCGCGACTATTGTTTTGCCGCTTCCAACGTCGCCCGAAACGAGTCTGCGCATGGGCTTACCCGAGGCGAGGTCATCGGAAATTTCCGCAATTGAACGCTTTTGTGCGCCCGTCAGCGTATACGGAAGCTTATCAATGAGAGGAGAAATGTTACAATCCCCAAGCTTTGGGGCGGTTGCCTCTTTGGGCTTTGACTGTCTTGTTCCGAGCGCGAAACGGTATAGCTCCTCGAAAATCAGCCGCCGTTTTGCGCTTTCGAGTGTTTTAAAATCGGGCGGCATATGGATGGCGCGAAGTGCGCGTGTTATATTGCAAAGACCGTATTTTTCACGTATTTCGGCAGAGAGTATTTCGGGGATATTCTCGCCGAGCTGTGAGAGTGCTTCCGAAACGAGCTTTGCAAGGAATTTTTGGGTAACGCCCGTGGTGAGCGGATATACTGCAACGAGCGGTGGGAGCATTCTGCCCTCAATCACCGGTTCAACAGCAGGAGAATAGAGAATATTCTTGTTTCCCTCTCTTGTCAATTTACCATAAAAGCGATATTCGCCGCCCTTAACTATCGAATCCTTGATATACGGCTGGTTGAAAAATGCTATTTCACAGCTTCCCGTTCCGTCGAATGCACGCAGCTTACTGATCGTCATACCGCGACGAAGTGTGGCGTTATGAACATCGGTCGCCGCCGTTAAAATAAACGATGCTGTCTCGCCGTTTTCTGCCCCGACAAGCGGCTTCACGTTCCCACGAAACTCATATGCACGCGGAAAATGATACAAAAGATCGCCCACCGTTTTGATACCGAGCCGCATGAGTGCTTTTGCTCTTGTATCGCCAACGCCGCGCATATATTGTATGCTTGTTGTGAATGTTAAGTGCATCGTTTTGTTTCCTTTTTTGTGTTTTTACCGTGATACATTGTCTGCGGCTCTGACTAACCTAAAGCCTTCTCCGGTGAGAGACGGATGAGGCGTCAACTGTGGGAAAGCTCACAGTCCTCTAAAGCCCTTGCCGATAACCTCGCTTGAGTTTGTTATAACCATAAACGTCGTCGGATGCTCTCTTTTCAGATACCTCTGCAGCTGTGCCGCCTGGTGACGTCTCATTGCCGTTGTTATCATATATTTACGCGCATGAGTGAAGCCGCCGACTCCCTCAATTACGGTGCAGCTTCGTCCCAACTCTTTTGTAATAAACTCGGTTATATCCTCGGGCGTGTCCGTTATTATCTGGAAGCACTTGCACAAATGGAAGCTCTCGATAACCGAGTCGATAAGTGCCGTTTTTGCAATAAGTCCAAGCAGGGAGAAAAGTCCCGTTTTAACGCCGAAAAGAAACGCAAGCGCCGTTATGCCGATATCGCTTATAAGCAGTGCCGTTCCGATGTTCATGCGTGAATATTTGCGAAGTATCATTGCGATTATATCCGTGCCGCCCGTTGAACCGTCACAGTTAAAGAGTATCGCCGAGCCGACTGCCGGAAGTCCGATTGCAAATATTAGTTCGAGAAGCGGTTGATCGGTCAGCGGTGCGCTCATCGGTATCAGCCATTCAAAAAGCATAAGTGCGCCCGAAAGTGTCAGTGAGCCAAGTACCGTTTTGACTGTGCAACCCCTGCCGAGGAATATTATTCCTATAACAAGCATTGCCATATTGATGACAGTCGTGATAACGCTTGCGGAGGAGAGGTTGAAATAATTACCGAGGACGACCGATATACCGCTTACGCCGCCAGTTGAAAAGCTATTGGGGAATTTGAAAAAGTATACGCCGAGCGCCACAAAAACCGCGCCGATAATACAAAGCGTATATTCCTTTATTGCTTTTTTTACTGTTCCCTTTTTCTTCACTTTTTCCATTTTATTTATTTCTCACTTTTCATCGGAGCAAAATATGTACCGATATGCTCGCCGTCGCTGATTCGGTAAAGCACCTCGGGATTTTTGCCGTTCACGATAAGCATGGGTATGCCTGCCTCTGTAACGATCTGCGCCGCCTTTATCTTGGTTATCATACCGCCCGTACCGCGATCACTTCCTGCCCCGCCTGCATACGAAATGACTGTATCGTTTATCTCGTCAACACGATCAATAAGCTTCGCGTCGGGATTTTTTCTCGGATCACAATCATAAAGACCGTCGATATCCGTAAGGTCTATAAGAATATCCGCGCCGCAAACAAGTGCGACATATGCTGAAAGTGTATCGTTACCGCCGAATTTAAGCTCCTCGGTTGAAATCGGGTCATTCTCGTTTACAATCGGCACGCATCCAAGCTTCAAGAGCTCACGGAAGGTATTCTCTGCATGAGTTCTGCGGATTTCGTTATCGATTATATCCTTGGTCATAAGCAGCTGACCGACTGTGTGACCGTAGGTTGCAAAGAACTTTTCGTAAACCTGCATAAGCTCTGCCTGACCTATCGCGGCGAGTGCCTGCTTTTCCTCGGTCGTTTCGGGACGTCTGCCAAATCCGAGTCTTGCGATACCTGCCGCAACCGCACCCGAGCTTACGAGTATCACCTCGTGTCCGTAATTTTTAAAATCCGAAAGAATACGAACAAGCAGCTCCATACGGCGAAGATCAAGTCTGCCGCTTGCGTGTGTTAATGTATTCGAACCGATCTTGACAACGATTCGCGCCTTGTTTTCAAGTATACTCATTTTTCTTTATTTACCTCTCATTTTCTGCCAAAGCACGCAAGGAAGGTGTCAAGCTCTGCCGTGTCACCGTAAGTGAAGCAGATGTTTGCGATGCGGTCCTCGATTTTGTCTATATACATGGTCTGACTGAGCGTCACGCCGTACGATTCGACTGTATACGTGAAAACGGTGTAAGTCCTGCCTGCAAGCTTCTTTTCTGTAAGCTCGGCATAGTTGGCACTTCCCATGTCACTCTCAAGTGCAAGCTGTTCGTCAAGCTGGGATTTGACATCCAGAATATACGAGTCAACAGTCATTTCTTCATCCGCATATTGCGCCATGATGAGAACGCTGCCCTCTGTTTCCATATCGGTTGCCAGCATTTCATAAGCCGTCGGGATCATGCTGTAGTCAAGCACTTCCTCTCCCGTTGCCTCGTCGATATAATAAGCGTCGGCGTCAATATCTGTGAAGGATAAAAGCTCAGTTACACCTGAAAGCTCCATGTCCTCGCTCGGCGTGAACGTAAGTCCCAGCCAATCGCTTGTGTAAACATTGTCGGCAACCGTACCGGGCGAAAACGGCGTATCAACCGGCTCTTTGCCACACGATACGGCAGAGAGTGAAACGAGCGCAAAAATCAGAACCAAAAGTGAAAGTTTTTTCATATTTATATCTCCTCAAATTTAAAAATCTCTTTGAAACAGTAACTTTTTTCTGAAAATTTCATCAAAGGTCTTTGCAAAAGGGCAAATATATATTATAATATATAATATACACTTTTAACCGTTACTAATATTATACCTTGTATCAAGCTAAATTGCAAGAGTCCGGCGTAAATTTATTACGTTATTTATAAGTTTTCAAAAAAGGAGCGTGACATATTGACACCGAGTATTCTCCCTGAGCTGCTCTCCCCTGCAGGCTCACCCGAAGCACTTGATGCGGCAATCGCCGGCGGTGCGGATGCGGTATACTTCGGCGGCGGACTTTTCAACGCACGAATGAACGCAAAAAACTTCACGGGCGACGCACTCAAGGAAGCCATAGACAAATGCCGTCTTTATGGGGTTAAAACGAATATCACGCTGAACACTCTCATACACGACCGCGAAATGGATGAAGTCTTACGTTACGTTGAACAGCTTTACACCCTCGGTGCGGATGCGCTTATCGTTGCTGACCTCGGTGCGGCGATGCTGATACACCGCTATTTCCCCGACCTCGAGCTTCACGCCTCAACCCAGGCGCTCGGTCACAATTCAGAAGCCGCAAAGGTGCTCGCCGGCATGGGCTTTTCACGCATGGTTGCGGCGCGTGAACTATCGTTTGCCGACCTCAAAACGCTTTGTAATGAGTCTCCCATCGAAACGGAAATGTTCATCCACGGTGCGATCTGCGTTTCACAGTCGGGCGGTTGTCTTGCAAGCTCTTTAATCGGCGGCAGAAGCGGTAACCGAGGCGAATGTGCACAGCCCTGCCGTCTGCCTTACAGAAGATGCACAGGCGGCAAGGAAACATATGCACTCAGCCTAAAGGACATCTGCCTTGCCGGGCATATAACCGAGATACTCACCCTTGGCGCGGCATCCTTAAAAATCGAGGGACGCATGAAAAGTCCCGATTATGTTTACGGCGTTACAAGCATTTACAGAAGACTGCTTGACGAGCGCAGAAATGCCACGGAGGATGAGCTATCCGAGCTTCGTGCACTCTTTTCGAGAAGCGGCTTCACAGACGGTTACTTCAATGGAAAAACGGGACGTGAAATGCTCGGCATCCGCACAGAAGCAGACAAATCGGTCACAGCGGAGGCGGCAAAGCAGGTAAACTTCACCGAACTCATAAAAAACCGCCGTAAACCGATAAATATGCGTGTCCGTATCGAAGAAAATAAGCCTATTGAGCTTATCGCCGGGGCAGACGGCAGGACGGTTAGGGTACAAGGTCAGATTCCCGACAAGGCTATAAACCGTCCGCTGACCCATGAAGCGGTTATGAAAAATCTTGAAAAGCTCGGTAATACGCCGTTTACTATGGGCGATTGTACGCTGAACCTTGACGACGGGTTAATACTTCCGCTGTCTGCGCTCAATTCTCTGCGTCGTGATGCGGTTGATGCGCTTATCGGAAAGTTACATATGCGTCGTATATCATCATTACCCGAAAAGCTTGATGCGCCCGAATATAAGCCCGGTAAGCCATCGAAAACCGCACGTTTTATCTCGTATGAAGATATTCCGGGCGAGCTTGGCGACACTGATATAGTTTATCTGCCGCTTGAAAATTTCACTCCGGAAATGAGTGATATAGTGAGTGGTGTTATAATACCGCCGGTGGTATTCGATTCGCAGATAGAAGCGGTAAGGACGATGTTAAAGTCCGCACGAATGGCAGGTGTTGTTCACGCACTTGTTTCAAACCTCGGTCACATTTCGCTTGCAAAGGATGCAGGTATGCACGTCCACGGCGATTTTCGTCTCAATATATTCAACGGCTGGAGTGCAGAAATGTTACAGTCGCTCGGCTTTGAGGACCTTATTGCATCGCCCGAGCTGACACTTCCCCAGCTCAGAGATCTCGGTCTGACGCCGATAATTTACGGACGTATACCGCTTATGACGCTTGAAAAATGCGTGATACGTGATCTCTACTCCTGCGAAGAATGTGCGAAGCAAGGGATTGCATTAATGAAAGACAGAAAAGGTGCAAATTTCCCGATTGTAAGGGCATTTGAGCATCGTAACATTATATATAACAGCGTGCCGGTATTCATGCAGGATCGCGCGGATGAGCTGACACGTTACCGACTGTCGGGAGGGCATTACATTTTCACGGATGAAAAGAAAAATGTAACATCCGCCCTTCTCTGCGGCAGGCGAATAGCACCGCCCGAGGGTGGTATCAGGAGGATATCAAAATGAACAGCATCCATGTTAAAATAAAGTTAGTACGCGAGGGCGTTTCGCTTCCCGAATATGCAACGGACGGTTCTGCGGCAATTGATCTTCGCTCTGCGGCAGAAACAGATGTAACAATTCTTCCGGGTGAGCGCAGGCTGATTCCGACGGGTATTGCAATTGCACCCGAAACAAGCGGCGTTGTTGCGATACTTGCGGCACGCAGCGGACTTTCGATAAAGCACGGCATCACGGTGACAAACGGCATTGGCGTTATTGACAGCGATTACCGCGGCGAGATCAGCGTTTCGCTTATCAATGTTTCGGACACTCCGTACACAGTGGTTCGTGGAGAGAGAATGGCACAGCTGATGTTCGTGCCGGTTATGCACGCGGTTTTCTCTCTCGCAGACGAGCTTGATGAAACCGAGCGCGGTACAGGCGGCTTTGGTTCAACCGGAAAGGTTTGATTTGAGGGCTTGGGTAGCTTATAAGCTTCGAACTTCGCGTAAATTCGAGGAGGATAAGGGCAAATGTTGAGCATACCCAAGATCAATCCCTTTTCAAGAAAGGACACATACATGAAAATTCCCGAATACTATGCAGGATCTGCGGATATATGCGTCATCGGCGCAGGTCACGCGGGCATTGAAGCGGCACTTGCGGCGGCGAGGCTCGGCTTTTCCACGATCCTGTTCACAATAAATCTTGATGCCGTTGCAAATATGCCTTGCAATCCGTCGATCGGCGGCACTGGCAAAGGGCATCTTGTATACGAAATAGATGCGCTCGGCGGTGAGATGGGCAGAGCGGCGGATAAGGTCATGCTCCAAAGCCGTATTCTCAACCTCGGCAAGGGTACGGCTGTACACTCAAAGCGTATACAGGCTGACCGTGCCGAATATAAGCGTATCATGAAAAAAACCATTGAGGAAACGCCGAATTTGCGTCTTATTCAGGCCGAGGTGACTGATATACACTGCGAAGAAACTCCCGATGGCAAACGGATTTCTTCGGTTGTTACACAGCTCGGCGCACGCTGGGACTGCAAGGCGGCGATCATCTGCTCGGGAACTTATCTTCGCGGCAAAATAATCGTTGGCGAGGTGTCATATTCATCAGGTCCTGACGGAATGTTACCTGCAAACGAGCTGACTGCAAATCTTGAGCGCGAGGGCGTTACCATGATGCGCTTCAAAACGGGTACGCCTGCACGTGTACACCGTGATTCCATCGATTATACAAAATTAGAGCTTCAGCCGGGTGATGATTTTGTCGAGCCGTTTTCGGTTGATTCGGACCGTGACGAGCTGAACTCACGTGAGCAGATTCCCTGTCACATTGTTTACACAAACGAAAAAACGCACAGTATCATCCGCGAGAATATGTCACGTTCCCCCCTTTATTCGGGAATGATTGAGGGCGTCGGCCCGAGATATTGCCCGAGTATTGAGGATAAAGTCATGCGCTTCGCCGACAAAGAAAGGCATCAACTTTTCGTTGAACCAATGGGCGCGGACACGAAGGAAATGTATATTCAGGGCTTTTC
>JAZNFB010000144.1:0-2766 GCA_045588895.1 Candidatus Flemingiibacterium sp. | reverse complement strand
ACTCACGAGAGATGAGGTTTACAAAATTCTCGACGGCGACTACGAATTTTTGCTGCACAGCAAATATCCGCTATGCAGAGAGTTTTATGTGGAGTGTGTCAGTAACGTGATGCGTCCTCGAACCATCGTTGACTATGACCGTGAACCCTGGATTTTAGATGCCGGAACGGTGCGTATCACCTTTGATATGGACGTGCGTGCTGCTGTGGGAAGCTATGATATTTTCGATGACACGCTTCCGACTTTGCCAGTTCTTGAGCCGGGAAAGTGCGTTATGGAAGTAAAATACACCGAATTTTTGCCGCGTGTTGTCCGCGATGTTTTGCCGGACAGGGCATCAGAGTTTACAGCGGTGTCAAAATATGTACTTTGCTATGAAAAAACAGAATATATGCGAAGCTTCAAATATTGGTATGAAAATTAATGTGGAGGAAAACTATGAGTGTACAGGACTTTATAAAAAAATCAATTCTTGAGTCGGGTGCGTTTGACGGCGTAAGCTTAACGAAAGCCGCGCTCGGACTCTTAACCGCTCTCATTATGGGTGCCGTCATTTACTTTGTGTACAGAAAATTTTATACTGGTGTTATTTATTCGCGTTCGTTCGCGATAACGCTTGTAGGTATGACAGTATTGACTGCGATGGTTACCCTTGCTATCAGTACAAATATCGTGATCTCCCTCGGTATGGTCGGTGCGTTGTCTATCGTTCGCTTCCGCACCGCGGTTAAGGATCCGCTGGATCTTCTTTACCTTTTCTGGGCGATCACCACCGGTATAACCGCCGGCGCAGGGATGTACATATTGGTACTTGTTGCCGCTGCCGTTATGACGCTGATGATAATTCTGTTTTATAAGAGGCAGCAGAAGGGGCGTATCTACATACTCGTTGTGCACTACACCGGCGATGCGACGGGTGACGATGTGATCCGTGCATTTGGTAAAATGAAGTATTTTATCAAATCAAAAACTGCGAGAAAAGATAAAACTGAAATGGCAATCGAGGTATTCTGCAAAAATAACGATACATTCTTTATGGATAAAATCCGTGCCCTTGACGGTGTTGAGGATGCAACATTAATTCAATATAACGGAGAGTATCATGGATAAAATATTAAACGGAGTAAAAGATTTTGCCACAATTAAACGGTACCTCGAAGCAATTAATCAGACAACGGACGATTTTTTGTTTGTATATGACATACAAAACAACCAAAATCAGTTTTTTGGCTCTATAAATAATGTTTTTGATATCGGCAGTTCTGACAAAGAAACCAGCACCACTGAAGAACTACTTGCCATTGTACATCCGGCAGACCGTAAAACGGTTACGCGTGAATTTGAGGAAATATGCAATAGGTGCAAAGATTCTCATGATCTGAATTTTCGTATGTTCAACAAGCGCGGTGAAACCGTATGGGTTAACTTCAGAGGTAAAATACTCCACGATGAAAACGGTGCTCCGATGCTTATGCTCGGTCGTTTGTCAGAGGAGGCAGTGCGCCATTTGTTTAATCCCATTACAGGACTTTGGAACAAAACCAAGCTGCGCGATGATCTGAAAAACAGACTTGAGGCAGGTGCCGGATGGCTTATGATGCTTGAAATTCCCATGCTTGCAGACATCAACTTAAGTCACGGCAGAAGCTTCGGCAATCAGCTGCTCTGTGATGTTGCGGATATTCTCGAGGAGATCGACAAAGTAGAAGAATCTTATCATATTGATCATAATAACTTTGCCATCATTCTTGAAGATACCTCTCAAATGACAGTGGAGGCAATCTATCGAAAGATCAATGATACACTTCAGGATAAATGTACACTTTTTGCCGGCGTTGTGCCGATAGATGAGGGGATTTTCCTTGACGTGTCACAGCTTATCGACTGTGCAAACATTACACTGAAAAAAGCGAGTCAAAATCCCATTGGCGGAATAGAGTTTTTCTCTGCCGAGGAGGTTCAACAAAGAATCACCTCGCTGATACTTCTCGAGGAAATGAAAGAAAGCGCACAGAATGGCTTTGAAGGCTTTGAGGTGTACTACCAGCCGCAGATAAAAAGCGGAAGCTACGAGCTTCACGGCGTTGAGGCACTTCTTCGCTATGATTCACCAAAACGGGGGCGTGTCTTTCCCGACGAGTTCATTCCACTCCTCGAGCAGTCGGGGCTTATTGAACCCGTTGGTATGTGGGTGCTGGAAACCGCGCTCAAACAATGCAAAAAGTGGCGTGAGAACATTCCGGAACTTCAGGTGGCTGTAAATTTTTCTTCCGTTCAGTTTGAGGACCGCCGACTTGGAGAAAAAATTATAGATGCGCTTAAGAGCGCCGAGCTTCCGGGAAACGCACTCACTGTGGAGCTTACCGAATCTGTTCAGCTTAGCGGCAATAAGCATTACTACAACCTTATTAAATATATAAAATCCTACGGAGTTCGTTTTTCCATTGACGATTTCGGTACAGGCTATTCAAATCTCGGATATCTGAAGCAACTTGACGTGAGCGAAATCAAGATTGACAGAAGCTTCGTATCCGAAATCGAAAAGAACACCTACAATTACCGACTTATCAGCAACGTAATTGAATTTGCGAAAACCAACGCTATTCACGCGTGCTGTGAGGGTGTTGAAACAGCAAAAGAGCTTTCTATACTTGAACCGCTCAAAGCAGACATTTTCCAAGGCTATCTCTTTGACAAGCCCTGTACCGCCGATGAGATTGCACGGAAATACATTCACAAAAATTCTGATGAATATAAGGCACGAAT
>JAZNFB010000143.1:0-2950 GCA_045588895.1 Candidatus Flemingiibacterium sp. | reverse complement strand
ACTTACGTTTCGTGGCAAAGACTGACATCGCGTATGTGCATATTCGGAAAGCCGAATCAGGAGGTTCCGGGATCGGTGCTTCAGCTTCGCGACAAGCCCACCGACGTATTCTTCGGCGAAACTGCTGCCAAAACAATTGTGGAGGATCCTTATTTCCAATATTAATTTATTGAAAAGAGGTAACTCAAATGATTTCATGTACAGAATTTATCCCCGCATACAGCGAGCTTTTTACCTATCTCGAAGAACATTACGGCAGAGACGAGGTTAATCGCTTCTGGAAATATCTTTTTGAGCCAACGGGGGACGGTATTCCGCTTATAAATTTTGTCAAAAAAGAAGGTATTCGCGGTTGCTTCTCATATTGGTCGGGAACTCTCACTGAGGAAGCTTCAGACTGTACCATTTATCTTAACGAAAAAGCCGGATGGTTTATGAATGTTATGTATAAATGTCCGTCGAAAGGAAGACTCCTCAAATTAAGAGAGGAAATCGGCATCACACCGTATCACGATTACTGTCTGCACTGTGACAGCTATCGTGCGGCAATTGAGGAGGTCGGACTTAAATACCTGTATGATTTCCGAGGCGTTGATCATGCGGCGTGTACACTTCTTATTTACGACCCCAAGGTTTTTGACGGCCGTGTTATCATTGATGAGAACACAGAAAAGCTCGAGGTTCGTGCTTCGGAAAACGAATATTTTCACCGTGACTTTCACAGCAGCATGAACATAGGCATCCACTATCTCGGCGAAAACTACGGTCTTGCGGTTGTTGAGGATTATCTCAGACGTTACACAATAAACGTATACCGCAAAGAGATTGCCGATATTGAAAAGCGTGGTGTCAATGCGATTGCCGACAAGATACGTGACACTTATGAAAAGGAAAAGGCTTCCGATGCCGTTGAGATTATCTGTGACGGCAAGAGCCTGACCGTTAATGTGAAATACTGTCCTGCCGTTAAGCACCTTAAGGCAACGGGACGTGTTGTTTCACCGTGGTATCGTTATACGACCGAAACCGTGATGCAGGTTCTTGCAGAGAAGGCAGGGCTTACATTCACGATGGAGTCGTACGACGAGGATACCGGTGCGGCACGTTACAGCTTGGCCTGATTGGAGGCTTGATATGAAGCATATAAATGAACTGTTTTCACTTAACGGACGTGTTGCAATAGTCACAGGCGGCAGAGGGCTTTACGGCGCAAGTATTTCACGAGGACTCTGTGAGGCAGGTGCGACGGTTGTTATTGCATCGAGAAACGGAGAAAAGTGTGAGGAGCTTGCCAAAGAGCTTTGTACCGAGGGATATAATGCCATCGGAATGTCGCTTGATCTTGAATCTGATGAATCAATCAGGGCGTTTGTCAAGGCTGTAGCGGAGAAATACGGCAGAATTGATATTCTTGTCAACAACGCCGTTGACCGCAGAAACATGACGCCGCTTTCAAAAGCAACCCGTGAGATGCTTCAGGCTTCGGCAAGTACAAATCTCAATGGGCAGATAATTCTTTCGCAGGCTGTTATCGAGCATATGATAAAGCAGGGCAGCGGAAGTATTGTCAATATAAGCTCAATGAGAGGGCTTGACTGTCCGCATTTCCCGTTCTATCCCGAGAGTATGGGTGACCAGCCGGTTAACTATACAACGGAAAAATGGGCGATGGTCGGTCTGACCAAATATATGGCAGGTCGATACGGTAAAAACGGAATCAGAGTTAACTGTATCGCTCCCGGCGGTTTTAATCCGGGACTTTCGGATAATCCCGAGACAAAGAAATTTGTTGACACCTATATCGAACACTGTCCGCTCGGAAAATGGGCGAATGAGGACGATATCAAAGGACCGGTTGTCTTTCTTGCTTCGGACGCCGCAAACTATGTGACGGGCGCGACGCTTGTTATGGACGGCGGCTGGACGATCTGGTGACGGTGACATCATGAAATTTTAAACTATAGGGCTATTACGGACAGATTTTCGTGATAGCTCTTTCATTTTTAAAAAATGTCGAAAAAATAAAAGTTTTTTACCTAAACCCCTTTACAAATCATAAAAAGTGTAGTATAATATTCTGACAAGGTAATGTTTTACCCAATTAAAATATCAAAAAACAAGGAGACACAATCATGAAACGCATTTTATCACTTACACTCGCATTCTTACTTATCTTCACAATGGCTTTCGGCTTCGCATCTTGCGGCGACAATTCGGGCGATAATTCCGATGACGCAGCTGCAACCGGTGATTGGGCAGAAATTCAAGAGCAGGGCTACTTCGTTTGCGGTATCACTGTTTATGCGCCTATGAACTACTTCGATGAAGAAGGCAACCTCGTTGGTTTTGATACAGAATTTGCCACTGCTGTTGCTGAACAGCTCGGCGTTGAGGCTAAATTCCAGGTTATCAGCTGGCCGAGTAAATATCTTGAACTCAATTCCGGCGCTATTGACCTCATCTGGAACGGCTTTACCTACGGTATGGAGAGCGACGGCGTTTCCCGTACAGAGTATGTTGACATTACATATTCCTATCTTGAAAACCGTCAGTGCCTTATAACCAAGGCTGACCGTCTTGATGAGCTTAACAGTGCAGAAGCACTTGCTGGTCTTAAGGCAGTTGCAGAGGGTGGTTCCTCTGGCGAGGGCGTTGCAATCGAGCTTTGCGGCAGCGAGGACAATGTTACAACCTTCACCTCTCAGGCGGCGGCTCTCATGGAGCTTTCTGCAGGTAACGCAGACTTCGCCGTTATCGACTATCAGATGGCAAAGGCTATGGTTGGCGTTGGTGACTACACCGATCTCTCCATCAACGATGCAGTACAGCCCGAGGCAGAGGTTTATGCAATCGGTGCACGTAAGGGAAGCGATCTCACAGCTAAGATCAACGAAGCTATAGTTGCACTTTCCGAGAACGGTAAGCTTGCAGAGCTTGCTGAAAAGTACGG
>JAZNFB010000142.1:0-2956 GCA_045588895.1 Candidatus Flemingiibacterium sp. | reverse complement strand
ACCGCACAGGTGATCTTTCGTCAGAGCCGCTTTGGGAAATAAATGACCTTACGAAGGTTTCGTGTATAGTCGATGCTAACCTTTCAAAAACAGGCATGACATATTTAAAAACCTCCGATCCCTCAAATACGGTTGTCGGAGGATGGCATATTGAGATTGGAAGTGACCTTTCTATTTCCGATACTTTGCTTTATATGACAGGGCTCAAGGATTCCTTTGACGAGCTTGGCATTTATGCAATCCCGTCATACATAAATGGCGGTTACCGTGTGCGTGCCGGTCAGTTTTCAACCGAGGATGCAGCCGTCAAGTGTGCCGAAAAGCTGATCGAATTGCTGCCCGGATTCCCGGTTAGTGTTGCGGCTCCGACAAGCACGGCGGTTTCGCTTGTTGATCCCCTGAGTGATAAAATTCTCTTTGAATATGACGATAATGATACAACCGCGCTCGGACTCACAGCAAGACCTTCTCCCGAGGGCGAAAGTGCATATCTCGTAACCCCGGCAAAGAAGCTTTACGCAGGTACATTCATGTTCCGCCGTTATATCGAGGGTAGTGTTGACGGCGTTTCTCTGACCGATGTTATAAAGCTCGGCGATTATGTCAAGGGTGTTATTTCATATGAGATTTCACCGTCATGGCCGCTTGAAGCACAAAAGGCATTTGCAATATGCGTGCGTTCATTCGTTCTTGCAGGAGTGAGACACGAAGCCTCATACCAGGTTGATGTCTGTAATTCGCAGCACTGTCAGGTTTACGGCGGTATGACACGTGTAAACGATCGTGTTAACCAAGCCGTCGAGGAAACAGCAGGACTTGTTATGACCTATGATGACGAGATCGTTCAGGCGTATTACAGCGCAGTAACGGGCGGCGTAACTGTCAGCTGTTATGACGAATGGGGATTCAAGCATATACCGTACCTCGTTGCAGTCGAAACTCCGTGGGAAATTTACACTAACCATTCAGAGGGCGTATGGCAGACAGAGGTTTCACCGTCCGCGCTTTGCTCATATCTTAATTCAAAGGGCTATACTTCCCTTCGCGGCGAGATAAAATCAATCACAATTGACCAGCTTGCCGAAAATTCAACATACGTCCGTCAAATCACGTTCACCGATTCGTACGGCAATAAGGCAACCGTCAAAACCTGTGAAAAAGTGCGTCTTGCTCTCTCGAAATACGTGAACAGCGCAAACTTTGTGGTTGGCAAGGGCGAGGTTGAAGCAGAAGAAACAACATTTTTCACTCAGTCTCCCGATGACCTTAAAATAAGCACCGCAACCGACTCTTATCCAGTAAGCGAGATGGAGAACGTCACCGTGCTGAGTGCATCCGGAAAAAGCGAGGTTTCACCGGATGACGCTTACACAGTCTCATCAAGCGGAAAAGTCAAGTTAAGCGGCACATCGTCCACGACGGAAACTGTAACCGTTAAAGCAAGCAATCCGGGTAACTTCATCTTCGTCGGCAAAGGCTGGGGACACGGCGTTGGACTCTCACAGGTCGGCGTACGTGACCTTGCAGATCTCGGATATAAGGCAGAGGATATCCTCCCGAAGTATTTCACCGGCATTGAAATAAAATCGCTCGATGAATTGAATTAATAAGTCAAGGCGACCGTAACTGATATCATCTTTCAGTCGGCCGCCTGCTTTTTTTAGTGGTACTCCTTCTCGTCGGTGTACCGCTTTTATTTTTTATTGTTCTTTACTACAATATTGACATAGATCCGATAAATACGTCTTTTTTTATAAAAACAGGCAGGGTACTAAAAAGCATCCTGCCATAAAATATTGTTAATTATCTGCCATTCTTGCGCCACTTGCTCGGGGACGTACCGTACTGCTCACGGAAACGCCTATGGAAAAAGCTGTTGTGTTCATAGCCGACTGCTTCTGCAATTGCGGCAACCGGAATGTCGCTCTGCAAAAGAAGCCGTTCCGCTTCGGAAAAACGTCTTTCCTTAACAAGGTCTGAGAACGATGCTCCGAAAAGCTCCTTAACACGTCTGCTTACATACGGCGGAGTCATACCAACGGTTTCTGCAAGCTCCGTAAGTGTTGCAGTGCGGTAATAGGTTTCGAGATAATCTCCGATACGCCTGCGAAGAGAATCCTCCTCACCCTCGCCTGCCGAGCTGTGAACAAGCAGTGACGGACGTGTTTCAAGATAACGGAAAATCAGCCCCAGTGTATCGGCGTTAAGGGCTTGCGGAGTGTTCGGCGTGAGAACCGTATCACGTATCAGATTTTCAAGCAGATTTTGAAGTGCATGATCCTCTTTTACGCTGTAAATAAGATAAACGGGTTTTCCGCCTTCCTTGCGTTCCTCATCAGCAAAATCCTTAAGATTCGGATTACTGCGGAAACGTGCAGCTGCATACGATGTAAAGTCAGATGAAATAATGTAATTGACCGCAATATCATCGGCTCCCGAGGCTGTAATCGAGTGTTTCACATGGCGGTTCATAAGCAAGAGCTCACCTGCCCTCAGCGTATAAACGCTTCCCTCGATAAGATGAGTGACCGAGCCTTCACAGACATACATCATTTCAATATAATTATGCGAATGAATCGGAATATCAACAAAACGGATATGCATATGCGTGCTTACCATCTGACGGCTGCCGATAACATTCCATACATAATCCCGTCTGCGAAGCGGCAAATTATCAAACAGCATAGGACTTTCAGACAAAGCACTTTGACTCATCGACATGAGTGAACGCTCGTTATCTGAAATGCGCGATATATGTTCAAGAACCTTTTTATTCATAAAATTTTATAATTCCTTTAATTTATTGTTGGGAGTTTGCTGTGCCGTGAAATAGTTTCTGAAACAAATTATGTATTTATTCGGGTTCATATCCCGGAAACAATTATTTTCCCGAGCTTATTTTTGCGCGGTAGCTCTCGACTTCCCAGTTTACGATAAAGTCAACAAGGTCGTCACT